>WRKN01000157.1 GCA_009778055.1 Synergistaceae bacterium | reverse complement strand
GGCCCTGGAGATCGACTTCACAGGCCGTGTACAAAAAAGGCGTCCCAGAAGCTTCAACATCTATGACTATGGTGGCGTCCGTATCGTCAGTAAGGTTCCTGCCCCAGACGGGCTTTAAGGTATTGAGATCCAAGGCCAGCAAAAAGCCGCCGTTGTCTGCTGTATACAAGAGGTTCCCAAAGGCCGCCGGGGCGCCCTCAATCCCCAGCGGACGCCTGAAGGGATGCGAGTATACAAATTTCGCAATTTCCGGGCTTATGCTTATAGTGCCGGCTTCCCGGTCAAACACGGTGTTCAGCTTCCCCGTATAGATAATCCCGTTCTCACCGCACTGCACAAATGTGTCGCTTATCGGGTCTATAAGCCCGGTTGAGTCGTGGGCGCCCCACGATCTCCTGGCCTGAGGGTCGTTCCCGGACAGGAAAAACAGTTGTTTCTGGTCGATGAGGCTGTATATCCTGAAGCCGAACGGGGCGCTGCCGGGAAGGCCCTGGCCAGCCATAAGAAGGGGATAGCCCCTCGGGTCAAGGGAAACGCTCCCCTTGATGGGCCCCCCCGACCGGATCGGGGGCCGAGTCTCGCTGCCGTCCTCAAGGTCGAGGAAGTATATGTTGCCGTCCATTGTGCCGTAGATCACTTCTTTTAAGTCGGATTTTCCCTTTTTGTCTCCATTAAGGTTCATTATTCGCTTCATGCCTTCGTCCCACTTGACAATGGAGGGTTGCCCGTTCCAGCCCACCCCGGTCCATTTGTCGAAGCCGCCGATGCCTTTTGACCAGACTATGGCCAGCTTCTCCTCGGTCACATCTGGGGTTCCAAAGTAGGGCCGGTCGTGAAAATTCCCGCCCCTGAAGGCCGTTATCATGGGATATTCGGTATAGTTGCCCGTTACATCAAACTCAATGTGACAGCCCCTTTCATAGTCCTCGGTTTTTTCCCCGGCATCGTACACCTGCCATGAGAATCTGCTGAATTCGTCCAACCTTGCGCCTGGGGCTATGTCCCCTGGATTGATGGTGATATTCACAGGCAAAGGCCCCGGTTCGGGCTCCGGCTTAGGTTCATCCGGCCGGGGGGCCTCATCAACCGCCCTCCTCTCGCATTTGGGCGAAGTTCCCGCATCCTGATCCGCGCCTTCCTCGGGGACGAAGGCCGGTTTTTCCCTGACAGTAACTCTGATTTGGGCGCCGTGGGTTGCCTTGATCAAGTGAACCATACCTATAATTATCGAGACTGCCAGCAACGCGGTAAAAATCACCGCTTTCATTTCCCATTTCGAAGCCTTTAATTTTTTCATGTGCGGTTTTTCGACGTTTTAAAATCGTTATTAAGGCCAAGAGTAATAGAGTTCAGATATTTTGTCATCGCTTGAGGCTCTCTAGAGATTGGACGATAAAAAAAACAGGTGCAACGCCAGTAGAATCAAAGAAACAACAGGTCTCGTCAAGGCTGCTATGATTATGAAAATTCCCGCGAATATCATATATTCTATGCTGTCGCGCAGGTTGATAAACCCATACACCACACTCGCCAGGGCGATGACGATAACAGCGATGGGCAGGTAGGAAAGAGTTGTACCCACTGTTTTGCCCGCGGCGCGTTTCACCTGATGAACCAACTTTTCAGCCGCCGAAGGCCCGATGGCCTCAGCTACGGAAGCGGCGGCCCCGGCGCGGTCAATCGCGGCTCTTTGCGCCGATCCGTTGGCCAGGCCGCCTTCCTGCGGTCTGAAATACATCACCTCCAGAAAACCCGTGACCAACCCGATGTCGCGTTTCAGCAGCTCCCGTTCCTCCAGGAGCGTACGCTTACTTGAAGTGTCGAAGGTATCGCGGGCTATCTCCATGAAAACGACCATCGTGTTCTCGATAAAATAAAATGCCACAGCCACGCCGAGCGCTTGCCTAAGGAAGAAAATGCCCTCTATCATCTGGGGAGTGAGTACGGCCAGCGCGTCTATCTGGTCGAGGGCGTAAACTTCAAAGTGCTTGCCGAATTCCGCAAGTTCCGTCTCCACAGTCCGCCACGCGCCGCGGGAGGATTTCACTTTGGCTCCGCCGAAGTCTTTGGCCACGACCTGCACCCGGCCCCTGAATTTATCCGCGAAATCAAACCGCATTGCCCGCCCCTTGAACACGTTGCGATGTCTCACCTCCGTACGCAAGCGGCCCTTGCCGTCCTTCACCGTGACCGTATATCTCTCCAGCACGCTCTGGTCGCACTGCGAAAAACGTATCCCCTTGTATTCCGCCGTAATCAGGTCGTTGCCGCTCACGGCATCGCATGTTTTGAAAAAATCCAGACTGTTTATCGACTGAGCGTCGAATTTTCCGTGCGGCTCATATTGAAGGTTGTCGAAGACCTTCGACAGTTCCACCTTGACAAAATTTTCTTTGAAGTTTTCATTGTAGCGTTTCTTTACGGTTAGCGACCACACGACAACACTGAAGAAGCATATGAAAAAAGCAACCGACCCGAGTTCGGCGCTCTCCGAGAAGTAAGTTATCAAAAAAGTCGCCGCAATGCTCGCGGGTATTCCAAATACCATTATCAGCCGGGCCTTGATGCGTATTTTTTCCATCGCCATGGCCGTTTCGTCGCCCTTTGAAGCGTCGAAGCTCTTCTTTTCCCTGTAAATCCTGCGTCCCACGAAGAAAAACCAGATCAGCCCGATGACGATCAGGAAGGGAAAAATAAATTGCAGAAAAAACAACAGGAGAACAAAAATTACTTCCATGCCTCTAAACCTTCTTATTCATGACTCGGTAAACAGATCATCCTTCATCCATCTCCAGCAGCAAATCAAGACGCTCTTTCAGGTTTTTTATCTCCGCGGCTACACGGTTCCGTTGGTCGGTTATAGATGGGGAATTTTTCCCCAAGGCGGCCTCGAAAAAATTTTCGCCCGATACGATCAAATGCAATTCCTCGCCTTCGAAAAGCAAGGCGAAAGGCTTTTGAACGCTTTCGTCGAGTTTTCGCAGGCATTCCACCCGGCGCGGGGTCAGCATGGCGGAGGCGGCCTCGTTACTCGAACCGCTTACGCGATACTCGCGTTTAAACTTGAGCGAATCAAGCGCGCGTCCGCCGCCGCTTCCGAAAATAGCCATATCCATTTGCGGCTCTCCCTTCTTAGGTATCGTTATGGCGTGCTTAATACCACTATCCGCGCAGATCAACAGGCGGGCAGGGCAGGCGGACGAGAGTTCCAGAGCGGTGATCGAGCCTCCGAACACAGGCACTTTTCTAGTGCGCGTCACTGTATCCCCGTCGCTGTCCGTCTCCTCGTACTCCTCCACGATGAAAAGCGTCTCGTCGCACCGGGTGAACCGCCGCCCGCGGTATTTCGCCCGCACATGGTCGCTGCCCCCCGCGCTGTCAAAACTTCTAAAGAAATTCAGTTTCATAACGTAGTCTTTCGAGTATGAACCTTTCGGATCATAATTCACATCCTCCAGCGCGTTTTGCAGCTCGGCGGCGACAATTCCGCTCTTGAACGCCGCCTCGAGCGCGCGTTTTTTTCTAGCTCCTGTAAACGACCAGACAATCAACGGGACGATCACGGCCGGGAAAAGCGCTATACCGGCGCCGACCAGGCTCCCGCTCCATGCCGTTCCATCCTCGGCGTAGAATTCGTGCCCCATACCCAAAAAGGCGCCTGCCGCAAGCGCCCCCAGAGCGAAAACAATGACGAAGATTTTGTATCCCTGCCTGAAACGCTCCATCGACAAGCGCCGCGCTTCCAGATCATCCACGTTCATCACTTTGATTCATCCCCTTTTTTTATTCATCGGCGTCCTTGAGGCGAGCGACAACCGTTTCCCATTGTTTTTTCATGTTTTACCCTCCTGAATTTTTTACCCAGCAGCCGGGAGAGGGACGCGTATATTCTCGATTTCCAGCTTTCCCTCGTCTCCCCAGTCGCCTTCGTCTTTGACGGTGAGCTTCATTATGACCAATTCTCCGTTTTCCGCGTCAACCGAGTTCATCATGAAGTCTTCCGTAGCCGTCGCCTCTGCCGCAATGGTAAAAAGGTCAACGGCGGAATCGTAAACTACTACCGAGAGCCGGCCGGGAAAATCCGCGTTCTCATGACGCGGGCCTTTCGACGCGTCTATGATCGAGTAGGCGAAGCGGAAAGGGTCGATCCACGCGCCGCCTATTCCGCCGAAGGATTTTTTGAGTTCGAAGCCGTCGAACTCATAGAGCAGATATTCGCGGTCAGCGTAAGTTCCGCTACTGAGCACGAACTGTTGCCCGTCAGGGCAGAACTGCACGTAACTCATCTGGGCTCCTTCTCTTTCCAACATCGAGATGAATTTTCCGTCGCCGCCGAAGAAATAAATTCCGCCTTTCCAGCCCTTGTATAGACCTTCATTTGTCCCGCCGGCCTCCGGATCGACGGCGAGCCAATAAATTTTTCCGCCCTCGATCAGATCCTCCACGACCTCCGCGCCTTCAAACTGCTTCCCATCCGCCATGTAAAGCAGCCCGTCGTTCACATGCCAGCTCTCCGGGTCAAAACCATTCGGGACAATGGCCGCAACCGCAACGCCAGCCAGTAACAAAACAGCCGTAAATAATATGCCCAAATTAAAAATAAATTTTTTCATGTTCGCCGCCTCTTTCTTTTACCGCTCGTATCTCTTTATTAACGGATTGTTACCGAGCGCAGGTTCATAACATGTCCTACGCCTTCAGGATTTGCGGATTCAAGACTTATGATCGTCTTCCCGGCTTCGAGCGGCCAAAGGGTGGAAAACTCGTGATACTCGTAATTGGCCCAGGAATCCCCGGTATATGGAAGAGGCGCGCCTACCGACATAGATGAACCCGACTCTTCGTTTTTAAAGGTCATTTTCAAATTGGCGTGATCCCCGTCATATTCTTGTTTGGAATAGTCCAAGAATACGGTGTAGCCGCCCGGATTCTTCAGGTCGACGCTGAAACTCACCTTGTTTCCCACGCGCCAACCTCCCAGGTTGGACGGGGAACCCTCCACGATGACATCCGGCGCTTCCGACAGGTCGGCGTCCTCCGCTTTCAGCACATACCCCGTCTCAGCGCCCGGCAAATTCCCCGCCTCATCCTCGCGAGAGGAATCGGGGGTATACTCTTCGGCTTTAAGGCGCGCTACAGCCGTTTTCCATTCTTTTTCGTCCACACCGCTTGGCGTCTCATCCGGAAAAAAAACCGGAAGGTAATCAGCGGCCTTGCCGACATCAGCGCCCCGGTCCAGCAGAAGCAAAATATTCCCCGGCTTACGGCCGCTTACCGCAAGTATCAGCGGTGTAACGCCATTTTCATCCTTTGCGTCGATATCCGCCCCGTTTTCGAGAAGTAGCCTCAATACTTCGGGGTTGTCGTTGCGATAGGCGGCGATATGCAAGCCCGTCCAGCCAGTGGAATCTTCGACGCCGTTCACATTGGCTCCGTCCTGAATCGCTTTTTCAATTTCTTCCGGTTCCCCGAACATGCACATAAACACAAATTGGGAATCGCTCATGGCCGCAACCGCAACGCCAGCCAGTAACAAAACCGCGGCGAATATAAAGCACAAACTCAAAACTAATTTTTTCATGAGCCTATAACCTTTCCCGTCATGCCAAATTGAAATCAAAAGCCTGATGAAAAAATCAAACGAATCTCATTCCTTAGTTCCACCGCTTTCCCTTCCGCTTCGCCTACTCCGCCGCTCCGTGGTCGCGCAAAAATGAAATCACCTCAGGAGGCTGGAATTCCAACGCGGCCGTTAAAACGGTTTTTCCCTCGTTGTCGCGTCCGTTTATATCCGCGCCCCTGTCGAGCAGCAGTTGCAAGACGGATATATCGGCGAATTCATCGCCGAAGCCATGTATCGCGGCGTACCAAAAAGCTGTCACGCCGTACGAGTCGAGAGCTGAAATATCCGCGCCCCTGTCGAGCAAAAAAGCCATTGTCTCCACACGCGGGTGTTCCGTCGCGCTGATCAATGGCGTAAACCCGTCCTCATCGCCATTAGCTCTCGCATTGATATCCGCTCCAGCGTCCAGCAGCATTGTTATCACCGGGATTGAATTTCTGTAGCACGCGATATGCAGAGGCATTCTGCCTTCTGCGTCCGCGAGGC
>WRKN01000156.1 GCA_009778055.1 Synergistaceae bacterium | reverse complement strand
TGTTAAATTTGAAAGAGCGATGCAGGGCGACGACCCCTCCGGAGCGATTATCGAGGCTTACCGCCGTGTTTTAGCCGCGATTCCCTACGATATATACGAGCGCGAGGAAAAAAAGCAGGGCGAGGCATTTTATCACGCGCTGCTTCTGGTCATGCTATGGTCGTCGCGCATCCCGACGCGCGCGGAAAACCACAGCTACAAAGGCCGCAGCGACGTGGAAATTGAGTATCGGGGCAAAGTTTACATAATAGAATTAAAAACGGCCGAGGGCAGAGACGCCTGCGAACGCGCGGCGGACGAGGCGCTCGAACAGATCGGAACAAGAGGCTACGCCGACAAATACGACCCCGTAAAAGTTACGCTGATCGGGCTTGCCGTCGACAAAACCGAAAGGCGGATAGGGGCCTTCCGCATAGAGCCGGCTCAGTAATTGAGATACATAAAATAGCGGCGCGCGTCCGATATAATAGGACGTAAATCAGCTTGATGGGTTACTATATGAGTACGTTTACATTTGAAAGGTGTGAAGTTTGTTTTGAATTTTGTTGGGTTTTTGGGCCGTGTGAAAGAAATGTCGGGGACGCTGGGGCGTGGGGTGGTAAATAACTGGAAGTCCATTGTGGCCATAGTGCTGTGCAACCTTCTGACGGCGTCGGCTGTGGCCAACTTTACGCTGCCTTACCGTTTTCCCGACATGGGGGTGTCGGGGGTGGCGTACCTGGCGCATTACGCGTTACACATCCCTCCCAGCTATGTAATAGCGGCGTGCAACGCCCTGCTGCTGCTCTGGGGGCGGAAAAATCTTAACCTGCGCTTCCTGGGGCTGACGACATGTTCCATCGCCGTGTTCACCACCGCTTTGCCGTTTTTTATCAGAATGCCTCTGCCCCTGTCGCAGGACAAGTTCATGGCGGCGGTGATAGGCGGCGTCCTCAAAGGTCTGTCGGGCGGCATGATGTTTCACGCCGGAGGGTCGGGCGGCGGCACCGACATCATCGCCATGGTTCTCCGCCGCCGGTACGGCATAGAGGTCGGGCAGTTCACCATCTTCGTGAACATGGCCATCCTCTTTCTGTCCCTGGGAATCGTCGGGCTGGACTCCGTGGTCTACGGCATGGTGGGGCTGTACATATACGGGCTGACCCTAGACAACGTCATGCTCAAGTTCGACCGGAGGAAGCAGGCCTTCATCATCACCAACAAACCGGAGGAAGTATCAGCTTTCATTACCGCCGCTGGCAAAGGGGTCACCCGCATCGACGGTATCGGCATGTACACGAAACAGCCGCGCCCCGTGCTGATATCCCTTCTTGAGCCGCGCCACGTGGTGCAGCTCAAGACCTTCCTTCAGGAAGAAGACCCTAAGGCGTTCGTCTCCATATGCGACGCCGCTGAGGTTCTGGGGCAGGGTTTCAAAAGCTGGAAGTCCCTTTGACGGCGCTTGAAATACTGGCGCATATGCTCTGGCCCGTGTCCTGCCCGGTGTGCGGGGCCGTGGCGGAACTCCTGTGCGGAACGTGCCTGCGCTCCATGCTCAGGCCGCAGCTCCCGAGGTGTCTGTGGTGCGGGGAGCCGGCGCCGTGCAAAATACACGGGGAAGGCGCGGGGGGCGGGGCAAAAATACGCGCCGGCTCGGTCTACGAAGGACATATGAAGGACGTAATCCTCGCGCTAAAATACGGCGGGTACGAAGCAACAGGCCCAAGGCTCGGCAGAGCCCTGGGCAATTTTTTTGCGCGTCCGGACGTGGACGTCCTCATCCCCGTCCCCCTTCATCTGAAAAGTAAAAGGCGTTATAACCAGGCGGAGTCCATCGCGAAAGGGCTGGGCGAAGTCTGGGGCATAGAAGTGCGGAGCGCCGCGCGATGGACGGCTGACGTGCCTCCCCGCGCCGGACTGGGAATGAACGAACGGCTGGCCCTCAGTAGCAGCGCCTTCGCGTTCGACGAGAACATAACAAAAATACCGGGGCTTCGCGCCGGGTTCGTGGACGACGTGTGCACCACCGGCTCAACCCTGGCCGCCCTTGCCAAAGCGGCCAAAGCCTGCGGAGTGAGCGCCGCCTGCGCCTTCGTCGCCGCCCACGTCCCGCCGGTACGTTAGGGACTAAAGGACACAACGCAATTTACCGATATCGTGAACTAGATAGGTATATTTGTGAAGGAGTGGATTTCATTGATAGAAAAAATAATGGGGCAATATAGCATTGACGCGCCGGCTAAGGCCAAGGCAAAAAAATTGTATGGAATGGGCGGCGTGAGCAATCATACGGACGAGGTAAATTTCAGTTCGTTCGCGGTGGAACTGGCCCGCGTTTCCGGAGAGCTGAAAAATGTTCCGGAAGTCCGGCAGGACCTGGTGGACGATTTCAAGAAAAAATTGGAAGGCGGCGAATATCATCCTCCTCTTGAAAAAATCGCCCACAACCTTTTTCTGGCCGGAATCCTGAATTACGAGGAGTAGACAGGTTGTCCGTCCAGGCGCTTATCAACGCCATGCTGGACGAGGCGGATCTTATCGACGACCTTCTGGACGCCGTCGCCGAGCAGAGGGAATCCGTCAAGAACGGCGACCACGCCGCCATGCAGAGCCTCATGAAGCGCGTTCAAGGTATCTCCTTCCGCGTCCAGACCACGGAGAACCGGAGGGCCGCGCTGACGGAGTCCCTGTCCAAGGAATTGGAGTGCGAGCCGTACGTTTCGGCCCTGTCCCAGGTCGTGCCGGAGGCGGATCGTGCCCTTTTCATAGGGGCCGGCGAGCGCCTGGGACATTCGGTGTTCGCGCTAAAGTCGGAGATGGCCGTCCTCACCGGCATTATCGAACATAACGAGCGCTTCAGCGCAATGCTTCTATCCGAATGGCGGCGTTTGGACGCCGATTTTACGCGTTCCGGAGGAATGGATTTCAGGGGGTAAAGATTATGATAAACAGTTTTGCCGGTTTGGAAATGAGCAAACGCGCCCTCAACGCGTTTCGGATGGGTATTCAGGTGGCCGGGCACAACGCCTCCAACGTGGATACGGAGGGGTATTCCAGGCAGAGGGTGAACCTGTCCACCACTGTTCCCTACTCGATGCCGGGTGGGCAGTTGGGAACCGGGGTCAAGGTCGACGATATAGTACGCATACGGGACGCTTTCCTGGATTTCCAGTACCGTTCCGAAATGGCCGGGCTGGGTTACTGGAACCAGATAAACCGTATGTACAACACCGTGCAGCTTTACCTGGCCGAACCTATGGGCGACGGGGTGCGCGTGGCGTTCGACTCGTTCTGGAGCACGATTCAGGAGCTGCATAAAGAACCGGACAGCCCCGCCATAAGGCGTACCGTGATTGAGGCCGCCAACACCCTGGGGGGCATGATAGACAACATCGTCAAGGGCTACGACCAGTACGCGTCCATGGTCAACACCGAAATAAAGTCCGCCGTGGACGAAATGAACGGTATGCTTCACGACATCGCCCAGCTCAACAGGCAGATATACGCCATCCAGGCGTCGGGACAGAACCCCAACGACCTGCTGGACAAGCGCGACCTGCTTCTGGACAGGCTCAGCAGCATGATTGACATAGAGATACAGGAACCGTTCAAGCACGGCAACATAACCGGTGAGTTTTTCATGACGCTCAACGGACGCACCCTCATTCAGGGCGACAAGGTGCGTGAACTGGTGGCGCACGCTTTTTATTGGGAAGATCAGGTTTACTATGACGTGCAGGTAAGGGACAACGAGTTCGACATAGTGGAGAACACAGGCGTGGCCCTGGCCCTGGCCGTAGGCCCGGAGGGCGTTCACCAGCTCAACGTCTATCGCATGGCCAACGGCGAAAACTGGACGGTGGGCGGCTATGACCCCTATTGCGTCATCACGACTGAATTGACGTCACAGGATTTTGTGTCGCCGGGTGTAGGTGTGCCGGATGGAATCGTGCTGGGACGCGGCTCTGTCGACGGCGAATCCCGAAGTTTCATCGTGTCGTCCGGCGGATATGAAGTAATGTTCAAGCTGACGTGGGATGAGGATGAGGAAGAATGGATTGCCGAGGCCACAGTTAACGAAATTCCAGTTGATCCGTCAGATGTACCCCTGTTGCCTGGCTTCGGCGACACCGTCACTGTCGACACGCTGGTGGCGTACATGAACATGATTTTCGCGGATATCGGTACAACACCGCCCATTACCGTTACTCCAAACGCCGCCATAAGTGCCACTTCCTTTGTCATAACCGGCGACGGCGGTGCCTCCATTTCTGTCAGGGACCCGTCCAATATGTTAGGACTGAGGGTGACGGACAGCGCAGTCTATGACACGGTTCCCATGCGCGTCCGCCCGGTCAAAACCGATGATGCTCTCAAAATCGTGGGCGATTTTCGCATACAGGTGGGAACCCAGGGCACTCAGGTGATGTCGAAACCTATCACCAACCACCCAACCTTGAAGGACGGGCAAATTCTCGGCCCCGGGGAGCCGGGCGACAGCTACACGTTCAGGATAGGGGCGAGCGATTATCAGATAGACATAACGGTCAGGTGGAACGCGGCCGCCGATAGGTGGGACATAATCAGCGACACGGGGGAACCACCGGGGAGGTCTTTAAATGACCATCTCACGGTAGACGACTTGGCGGATTTCCTTAGAGACGCGCTGCCACGTTCCGGGTCCAACTCCTTCACCGTCAACGCCGGCAATCTGGTGGGCGGCGTCCCGACGCAGCTTACCGTCGCTTCCGACAACAACTATCTTATCTCCATCAGCGACGTGGTCGGAGACCTGGCCGCGCGTATGGGGATGGCCAACCCAAGCCCGGTTATCACCATAAGCGTGTACGAAGATGATACTTTGGAGACCATACGCAACAAAATAAACGAAAAATATCAGGCGGAATACGGCCTTACCCAGCCGGAGCAGTGGGTCAACGCCTCGCTTGTCCAGGACTCCGACCAGACCTGGTATCTCGTCATCGCCAGCAACGTGCCGGGAGAGGCCCAGCGCGTCACCCTCATGGGCGACGAGGACGGGAACATGCAGGTGCTGCGCCGCCTGGGCCTCGTGGACGTGCAGGAGATTAACCAGGGCGGGAAAACCATCTACCGCGAAGTCACGGCCTACTCGAAGGTGGCCGAGGACGCTTACTTCACCTTCAACGGCGTCGGCTACCTCTCCGCGGACAACAAGTTCGACAAGGCGCGCCGTATTCCCTCCGGGACAAACCGCAACGACTTCTCGGCCAGCAAGCTGGAGACGGTCAGCGAGGGCATATTCCTGGAGCTGAAGGGCGTGGGCCGGACGGCGATAACCGTTCAGCACCACGTAAGAGGCGGCTCGGTGAAGGCCCTGGAGGAGGTTCGCGACGGGCTGCTACCTCAGTTGAAGGCCGAACTCGACGAGATATCCTGGGCCATGGTCAACAACTTCAACGCCTACCAGTACGCCGGGTACGGAACAGGAGTCAACGGCAACACCACGGGAGTCGCGTTTTTCGACCCCC
Source organism: Synergistaceae bacterium (assembly GCA_009778055.1). Taxonomy (GTDB): domain Bacteria; phylum Synergistota; class Synergistia; order Synergistales; family Aminobacteriaceae; genus WRKN01. Next base: position 637 of record WRKN01000156.1, on the reverse strand, counting down.
CTCGCTTCAAATCCGGCTCTGCCAGCCTGATAAACGTCAATCTACAGGTGGTTGACGACATCAGCCTGATAGGCGCGGCGATGGGCAAGCTGGACAAGGACGGAAGGGCCTCCTCCGGGGAGAGTTCCGGCGGAGGGACGAACGCCGCGCGCATGGCCGGTCTTCAGACCAGCAAGCTGTTGAGCGGCGGAACCGCGTCTCTGGGCGACTTTTACGAGGCTTATCTGGCTAAAATAGGCAGCGAGGGCGGACGCGCCGCCCTGATGTTCAAGGCGCAGACAAACCTGACGGATCAGATAGAACTTCAGCGCCAGTCCGTCATGGGGGTAAACATAGACGAGGAAATGCTGGATATATTGAAGTGGAACCACGCGTTCAACGCCATGTCGCGTTACGCCACCACAATAGACGAGATGCTGGACCGGATAATAAACGGTTTCGGCCTTGTCGGCAGATAGGGAGTGCATAACGATGGCCGGCCGAGTCACAACCGGAATGATTTACGGAACCCTGATGGGTTCTCTGCAGAACAACCTCCAGAACCTGCTGAATCTGGAACGGCAGTTGGTGACGCAGAGAAAGTACGCGAGGCTCTCGGAAAACCCGTCCGAGATAGCCAGGGGGCTTTCTATGCAGT
>WRKN01000155.1 GCA_009778055.1 Synergistaceae bacterium | reverse complement strand
TGAACGGAATCATAGGCGAGCTTCAAAAAGGAGCGCAGGACAGCATAAAAGTTACGACGGAAGCCGGCCGTGTCATAGGGGACATACTGCTTCAGTCGGAACAGGCGCAGAAAGAACTGGACGAGGCTCTTAAAGAGATGAACAACGCCAACGACTCCATCCAGAACATAGCGGCGGTGGCGGAAGAGCAGGCGGCGTCCAGCAAAGAAGTGGCGGTGGCAATAGATAACGCCACGAAGTCCACGATGGAGATGGTGTCCACCATATCAAACATCCGCAGAGCCGCCGACGAAACTTCGGGCGCGGCGCAAAACGTGGCGGAGCAGTCCGAGGCAATGGCGGGGCACGTTCAGGTGCTGACGGAAACACTGTCGCGCTTCAAGCTCCCCGCCCCCAAGACCTCTCCCAATAAGCTGAGCGCCATATCCAGGCGCGCTTCCTGATGATATGCGAGGGACGGCGTCAAGCCGTCCCTCGCACGTATAGCTCATTCCGCGTGGCGGCTTTGAGGTCTTTCACGAACTTCAAAAGTTCGCCGCGCGTTTTTTTCGCGTCGCCAAGGTTAGCGGCGATAAGCGCGACCGTGGCTGAACCGGATATAGCTCCGTCAGCGCCGGCTTCGAGGGCCAGCCTGACGTGTTCGGGGCGCGATATTCCAAACCCCACCACGACAGGCGGGGCCCCCGCATCTTTCAGGAAAGATATCCTTGCCGAAAGAGGCGCTTCCATCTCACGGTCCGCCCCCGTTACCCCGGCCCGGCCCAGAAAGTACGTGTAGCCTTTCGTCAGGGAGGCTATTTCCAGTAACTGTCCGTCGTCCGCGTTCGGCGGAGCGACAAATACCGGAGCTATGCCGTTTTCCTGCGCGTAACGCACAAACCGGCGCGAGGATATAACGGGGACGTCGGCTACGAGCACGGAGTCGACTCCCGATTCCGACGCGCGCCGGTAAAACCGCTCCGCTCCCCTGCCAAGCACCAGATTTGCGTAGACAAGCAGCCCCATGGGAATACAGGTGTGTTTTTTGCGTATCTTTGCCAGAAGGTCAAAACAGCAGTCCGGGGTCGCGCCTTTTTCGAGGGCGCGGTTTGCCGCGGCCTGTATCACAGGGCCGTCCGCCGTTGGGTCGGAAAACGGTATACCCAGTTCCAGCGCGTCAGCGCCTCCCTCTATAAGCGTTTCGATAATGGCCTCGCACTCCTCCATTCCTGGGTCTCCCAGCATAACGAACGGGATGAACGCCCCTTGCGAATTTTTTTTGAGTTCGTCGAAGAGCTTGACGTAGCGATCACTCATGGCTGATAGCCTCCTTATTCTTGATAAACGACATGACCTGTTCCAAATCCTTGTCCCCGCGCCCGGACAGGTTGACTATGTAAATTTTGGACTCCTTTTCGTTTTTTGCGTGTTCGACGGCCTTAGCAATGGCGTGAGCCGACTCCAGCGCCGGGATTATCCCCTCGCTCTTCGAAAGGAGGGAGAACGCCTCCACCGCCTCGTTGTCCGTTACTCCGGCGTACTCCGCGCGCCCTGTTGAATACAGGTGGGAGTGCTGCGCACCGACGCCGGGGTAGTCCAGCCCGGCCGATATCGAGTGCGATTCATGTATCTGCCCGTTTTCGTCCTGCAGTACGTAGCTGTAGCTTCCATGCAGGATACCGGGCCTCCCCTTCTCTATCGTGGCCCCGTGCTTGTCCGTATGCAGGCCGTGCCCGCCCGGCTCCACGCCAACCAGCTTCACCGACGGCTCGTCGATGAAGTCCGCGAATATACCTATAGCGTTGGACCCTCCGCCCACACAGGCGAACACCGCGTCGGGCAGGCGGCCTTCGGCTTCGAGTATCTGCCGTTTGGCCTCGCGCCCGATCACCCGTTGAAACTCCCGGACTATAGTGGGAAACGGGTGCGGCCCGGCGGCGGTTCCGAGGATGTAGTGGGTGTCGGCGTAGTTGGCGGACCAGTCGCGCATGGCCTCGTTGATCGCGTCCTTCAGCCCGCAGCCGCCTGTTTCAACCGGCGTTACCTCGGCGCCCATAAGCCTCATCCTGAACACGTTCGGGGCTTGCCGCGCCATGTCCTTGGAACCCATGTAGACCTTGGTTTCCATATTGAAAAGCGCCCCCGCCAGCGCAGTAGCGACGCCGTGCTGGCCGGCTCCCGTCTCCGCTATCAGCTTTTTCTTGCCCATGCGCCTGGAGAGAAGCGCCTGGCCGAGCACCTGGTTTGTCTTGTGCGCCCCGCCGTGCAAAAGATCCTCCCGCTTCAGGTAAATCTTTACATTTGTGTCCGAACACAGGTTCCGGCATCGGTAAAGCGGAGTCTCCCGGCCTGCGTACTCCTTCAGCAGCCCATCCAGCTCGGCGGCAAACGCCGGGTCGGCCTGGGCATCCTCAAACGCTTTTTCCAGCTCCAAAAGAGTCGGAACCAGAATCTCCGGCACGAACATGCCACCGAATTCACCAAAAGCGCCCTTTGTAATTTCCATAAATTAAACCCCGCCCCTCAGATTATTGAATAATTTATCGATTTTTTTGTAACTTTTCCTGCCGGGAGAGTCCTCCACGCCGGAGTTGACGTCTATAGCGTAACAGCCGAAGGTGGACGCCTGAAAGGCGTTTTCCACGCCTATGCCGCCGGCCAGTATAGTTCTTTGTTTGTCGTCCCGGCCTTCCAGTATCGACCAGTCGAAACTCCTTCCGGTTCCGCCGCGGGCGTTTTTATCGAACGTGTCGAGAAGCACGCGATCCGCATGGACTCGGGCCGCCGGAATTTCATCCTTCACGCGTATGGCCTTCCATATCTCGCATCCATCAGGTCCGCCAGAAAGTTGAGCGCGCAGTTCGTCAATGAACTCGTTCGTTTCGTCTCCGTGAAGCTGAACCGCCGACAACCCCACTGCAGAGGCGATGCGAGCTATCTCACCGGAGGACTCGTTGACGAACACTCCTGCCACCGGCATAGGCGAGGCCGCGCTTATCTCTTTCGCAAGCGCCTCCTCTACCCGCCTCGGGGATTCGCCGGCGAAAATCACCCCGCCGAACGACGCCCCGGACTCGTATGCTTTCACCGCATCCTCCGGCGAAGTCAGCCCGCATATCTTTACCCCGCCGAATATAAGACGTCGCGCCGCCAGGTCGAGCCTCTCGGCCTTCATCAGAAGGCTGCCCACGAGAAAGGCGTCCGCGCGTCCGCGTATGTTCAGTATGTCGCCGCGCGAACCTATGCCGGATTCGCACACGACGACCTTGCCGGGCGGAACCATGTCCGCGAGCCTCGAATACGTGCCCAGATCCACCTCGAGGGTTTTCAGATTCCTGTTGTTGATGCCTATGATACCGGCGTTCAATGCTATGGCGCGTTTCATCTCCTCTTCGTCGTGAACTTCCGTCAGGGCGTCCATTGACAGGCGTTTCGCCTCGTGGTCGCAGGCCCTGTACGCGGCGTCGTCCAGAACCGACAGCATCAGGAGGACGGCGTCCGCCCCGTGAACCCTCGCCTCGCAGACCTGGTACGGACACGTCATAAAGTCTTTGGCCAGTATAGGCTGGTTCAGCATATCTCTCGCCCTTCTCAGGTACTCGAAGCCGCCCTGAAAGTAAGGCTCGTCGGTCAAAACCGAAACGGCGTCGGCCAGCTTCCCGTACACGCCGGCGATTTCGGCAATGTCAAAGTTCTTCCTTATCAGCCCCTCGGAGGGCGACGCCTTTTTACACTCCAGTATGAAACGAAAGCCGGGCTTTTTCAAGGCCTCGCCGAAACGCCGCGCGGTCGGCTCGGCCATATCGCGCAAGACGGAATACGGAGCGCTCTCCATGCGGCGCGCAACGTCCGCGCGCTTGCGCTCCACTATCGCGTCGAGCACGGACGAAGCCGCCGTCGTTTCATTTTTTTTATTTTTTTTATTCTTTTTATTAAGGTCAGGATTAAGCAACATTTCCACCCTCTATTACGTTTGAAAGTTTCGCGAACTTTTCCAGACGTTCAAGAGCCTTGCCGCCTGCCAGGACCTCTCTGGCAAGAGCGAATCCGTCCCGGTAGTTCTCGGTGATCCCCCCAAGCGTGAGTAACGCGCCGGCGTTTACCGAGATGGCCGCGGCGTGGGCCTCGCTGCCACCCCCGGCCAGAACTGAGCGGATAGCCGTCTCGTTTTCCTCCGGGCTTCCTCCGACTATCGACGAAAGAGGAAATTCACCCACTCCGAAAACCGACGGTGTAAAATGCCTTTCCACTATTTCTCCGTGCAGAAGCTCGGAGGCGTTTGTCGTCCCGTGGGTCGTTATCTCGTCCAATCCGAGGCCGTTCACCACAAGCGCCCTTTCGCATCCGAGCAGACGCAGCGTCTCGGCCACAATGCTGCACAGCGAAACGTCGTACACGCCGACCAGCATGACGGACGGGCGCGCCGGGTTGATGAGCGGCCCCAGTACGTTGAACATCGTGCGCGTTGCAAGGGCCTTTCTGACCGGCATGGCGTGTTTTATGCCGCTGTGGTAATGGGGGGCGAACAGGAACGTCACCCTCAGTTCATCGAGCAGATTCCGCGCCGTTATGGGCGACATGTCGAGCTTCACTCCGAAGCGCTCCAAAAGGTCGGCCGCGCCGCATTTTGAAGAAACGGCGCGGTTCCCGTGCTTGGCGACGGGAAGGCCGGCCTCCGCCGCGACGAACGTGACGGCGGTCGATATGTTTATGGTGTTTGCCCCGTCGCCCCCTGTCCCCACGATATCCGCGAATACGTAGTCCGGCCTGGGAAAGGCGCGCGCTCCTTCTCTCAGGGCCTGAGCCGCGCCGGCTATTTCCTCCGCCGTTTCGCCGCGCAGCTTCATAGACACCAGCAGCGCGGTAATCTCCACGTCGCTCATCTCCCCGGCGATTACCGCCTCAAAGAGAGTGGAGCTTTCCTCCTTCGTAAGATTTGCGCCTGACATCAATTTGTTAAGTGCCGCTTCCATAAAAATTCCTCCTTAAAGTATTGTAAAAAAAATTAACGCGGGGGGCCGGTTCAGCCCCTCGCGTTATGTTGATTCAGCGTAACGGATAAAAAAGGGCTCTCTAAGGAATTTATTACACCCTAGAGAGCCTTTTACAAAGAGACGGCTGTCTATAGGGCGACGGCTAAAGCCACCGCCACCAACCGATATTTGCCCCAAGAACGTTCGTTTTACCGTAAACTTCCCCCGTCACAGCCCCATCACTCCAATTATTTCATTGTTTGGGATTTTAGCATAATACGCGGCGGATTGGAAGGCGCGCTGTGTTAAAATTTCTTTACACTGTCCGTGACGGAATATTTAATTAAAAGAGGTGTTGCCGGTGAGAAAGTTGTTGTTGTTGTTGTTCGCTGCGTTTTGTGTGTTTTGGGCGAGTTTTGCGGGAACGGCGTACGCGGCCTACCCGACGAAAGCGATTACGATTGTGTGTCCCTGGGGGGCAGGCGGCGGAACCGACCGCGTTATCCGCGCGATGGCCATGGAACTTGAGAAAATTTTGGGGCAGCCCGTTGTCGTTGAAAACCGTACTGGCGGCGAAGGCGCAGTCGGACACAGCTACGGCGCCAGAGCCAGGCCGGACGGCTACACCCTGACCACCACCACGTTTGAACTGGCCACAATGCACTGGATGGGCATCCCGGCCCCAACTCATGAAGACTACGAGCACATCGCGATGATCAACGACGACCACGCGACGATAGCGGTAAAGACCGACGCGGAGTGGAAAGACCTGGCCGGCTTTTTTGCCTGGATAAAGGCCAATCCGGGCAAAGCTCAGCTCTCCGGCACGGCCAGGGCGGGTATTTGGGATCTTGCCCGCCTGACTCTGATGAACGCCGCCGAACTGAAGCCGAACGACGTGCTCTGGATTCCCAGCAGCGGCTCCGCGGCGACCATTCCCGAAATTTTAGGCGGACATATCCACGCCATCGCGTCCGGCATCGCGGAGATAAAAACACAGCTCGACAACAAGGAAATACGCGCCCTCGTCATAATGAGCAGCGAGCGGTCCCCCAGTTTCCCCGACGTCCCGACGGCCAGGGAGCAGGGCTACGACGTCACCTACTCGACGATGCGCGGGCTCTCCGCCCCCAAGGGAACGCCGAGGGAGATCGTTGAACTGCTGGCCGACGCGGTAAAAAAAGCCTGTGAATCCCCGACGTTTATCGAATTCATGGATAAGAACGGCTTCGCTATTCA
>WRKN01000154.1 GCA_009778055.1 Synergistaceae bacterium | reverse complement strand
ACGTGGGACGAATGGCTTTTCGTGCTGACGCTGGCCCTCCTCATAATCCCCTTGGACCTTGCCAGAAAAACCTTTATCGAAAAATAGCGGCGACGTCATTATTCATAAACGGCGGGATTTATATGTACCGTGCAGTGCTTTACCTTTGGAAATTCAGTCTCGATAGTGTCATGTACATGTTGCGCGGTATCGTGCGCTTCTTTCAGCGTCTTCGTCCCATCGACGCTGATTTCCACGTCAACGTAGATCCTGTCCCCAAACAGCCGCGTTTTAAGCAGGTCTATGCCAATGACGGATTTCTGGGAAAGAATGGAGTCGCGCATTTTGGTTTCTATTTTCTCGTCGGCCGCCTTGTCGGTCATTTTCCCGACAGCGTCCCGGAATATATCGAACGCGGCCTTTAAGATAAACAGGCAAATCACAAAGCCCGCCGCAGGGTCAAGTACGGGAAAGCCGAGCCGCGCGCCCAGAATACCCGCGAAGCTGCCAATGGACGAAAGCGCGTCCGAACGATGATGCCACGCGTCGGCCATGAGCACGCTCGAGTCGATTTCCACCGCCGCCGCGCGCGTATACCAGTACATACCCTCTTTTACAACGATGGAAATTACCGCCGCAACCAGCGCAAGCAGCCCGGGTACGGCCAATTCTCCATAATTGCCCGCCAGTACCTTTTCTATCCCCGCCCAGCCTATACCCGCGCCCGTCGCAAACAATATAACGGCCAAAATGATGGCGGCGACACATTCAAAGCGCTCATGCCCATATGGATGTTCTTTGTCGGGTTTTTTGTTCGCCAGCTTGACGCCGACCATTACGATGATGGTGCTGAGAACGTCCGACAACGAGTGTACCGAATCGGATATCATGGCGGAGGAACACGCGGCTATTCCCGCAAACAGCTTGAAACCCGACAGGATTACATTGACTACGATAGTGTTGACGGATACCCGTATGGCTATCTGTTCATTAGAGTTTTTCATGCTACGGTTTGGTATCGCTCAGGTATTTATCCGTTACGGACAAAAGGGCCGCCAGCTCGATTGGTTTCGCTATATGGGCGTCCATGCCGGCTTTTCTGCAGCTTTCCACGTCCTCGGCAAAAGCGTTGGCGGTCATGGCAATGATGGGTATCAGTCTCGCGCGCGGCGTGTTCAGCGCCCGTATGGCCGTGGTGGCCTGGTAGCCGTCCATCACCGGCATCTGAACGTCCATCAGGATTATGTCGTAGCGTTCCGGCGCGGTCGCGAACATTTTGACGGCTATTTGCCCGTTTTCGGCGCAGTCGATTGTTACTCCCGTTTCCTCCAGCAGCGCGACGGCGATTTCGCGGTTTATGGCGATGTCCTCCACAAGCAAAAAAACGCGCCCCTCGAAATTATACTCCGCCACCGCAGTATGGGCGGTTTGCAGCATGTCCGGCGTACCGGTTTCGAGCGACAGGCGGACGGTGAAGCGGCTGCCTTCGTTGGGGGCGCTTTCCACCGATATGTCGCCGCCCATCAGTTCCGCCAGGCTTTTGCTGATGACAAGCCCCAGCCCGGTTCCGCCGAAACGCTTGGCCGTGCCGCTGTCCGCCTGCACGAAGGCGTTGAAGAGACGGGCCTGTTGTTCCGGCGTAATGCCTATGCCGGAATCGCTCACCAAAATCTCAAAATCGTCCTTATCGCCGCGCCTTCCCATTTGCTTTATGGAAAGCCGCACCTCGCCCTTTTCCGGGGTAAATTTCACGGCGTTGGAAAGCAGGTTCAGCAGTATCTGCGACAGGCGCACCTCGTCGCCTATCACGACTTCCGGCATATCAGGCGATACGTCAACGACAAAGCGCTGGAGCTTTTCCGTGGCGCGCACGCCTATGATGCTGCTGACGTTACGCACCATAGCTTCCAGGTCGAAAGGTTCATGGGCGAGTTCAAATTTTTTCGCCTCGATCTTGCTCATATCCAGAATGTCGTTGATGAGGCCCAAAAGCTGCCGCGAGGCCAGGGTTATTTTGTCCAGGCAGTCGTAAATTCTGTCGAGGTCGACACTGGAACGGGCAATGGCCGCCATGCCGGTTACCGCGTTAATAGGAGTGCGGATCTCGTGGCTCATGTTTGCCAAAAACTCGCTTTTCGTCCGCGAGGCTTCATGAGCGGCCTTCGCCTGTATTTCAAGCTCTTTGGTGCGCTCGCGTACCGTCGTTTCGAGTATTCTTCCCTCCCTGGCGCGCCTGTAAAGCATGATGGAAAAGAGGGAGAGCACGCAGAACAGCAGGACGGACACCCCGATAAGCCAGGGGCGCTGGGCCTGCGCCATTTTGCCTCTGTAATCGAAGACCCGCCTTATCCACCTGTCGGATATCTCGTCTGTATTTACCAGTTCCTGCGCTTTGGAGATGATGGAACGAAGAACGGGCTCATTGACGTTGAAACCGAACTTTGAGTCGTAGGTGTGGTTGAAAACGATATTCGCCTTGAAGCCGGGGCGTTCCATAAAATTAGTGGTACTCAGCAAAAGATTGCGGCTCGCCATAACGAGATCCACATCGCCCCGCTCCAGGGCGTCCATGGCGTTGAACGTGGAGAGGTATTCCACCGTGTTGTTGTGGTTCGGGAACCACGCGTTGAACATATCGGCATACGCTGTGTCCGTAATAAGGGCGACGCGGGAATAAAGAATCTCATTTATGCCGATGTCCTCGTGGTCCAGGGTGGAAAGCAAAGCGTAGAAGTCCTGCTTATACGCTTTGTCCGTCCACAGGTAGCGCCCCTCGCGCTCCGGCGAGTGAATGAGTTCCGTTATCATAGACGCGCCGCCGTCCTCGAGAATCTTCAGAATGTCCGTCCATTTCGCCTGGCTGTCGTTAGCCGGCTTGAAGGCAAGCCCGGTGAACGTTTCGATTTTGCGCAAAACGTCCATAGCGGCGCCCTGCCATTCTTTCTCATGTACGTTGTAGAAGCAGACCGGATAATTATCGTACTCGATGGCCACGGGAACGGCGTTGTCCGGGGCGGAGTGCGCGCGGACGTATTCGATTTCTTCCGGCGTGAGCTTCATAAAGAACTTATGCCGGAGATAATCCCGATGGCCGTTGTTGTACATCTTGGCCAGGTGGTAAGAAGCGCCGCTTTTCAGGGCCTTTTGCGCTACGGATATCACCGGCTCCAGCTCCGGATTTTGAGCCGTGAGAGACACAGAGGAGTATATCAGAGGGAAAAAGTCCTCGGCCGTCACGTCGCCGTATATGTCGAAGGCAGCTTCCGCCGGGGATTCGTCGAAAAAAGCGTCCGCCGCGCCGTTTTTCAACATTTGATATACCGTATCGTAGTCGTTGACGAAAAAAGGTTCGTAATCATGTTTGACATGGGGAGCGACAAGGTCGTGCGTGGTTGTGCCGTCCAAAAACACGTAGCGCAGAGGGCGCGACCCGGCCAGCTCGGCAAGGCGCTCGCTGCCGGTGATTCTCATCATTTTTATCGAGCGCTCCGCAATGGAGTCGGTCATGAAATATATTTCGCGCCGCTCGTCGGTGGCCGTAAGCTCGCCGGAAAAATCAACGGCGCCGGATTTCAGTCCCTCTATCAAATCGTCCCATTCGCGGGTCTCCGGCTTGAAAGGGATTCCGAACAGGCCGCTCAGCCATTCGCAAAATAACGCGGTATAGCCGCCGATATTGCCGTCTTCATTCAAAAAGGCCTCGGTGGAGTAGTTCATGGCGTAAACAAACCCATCGCGCCGTTCTTTTATTTTTTCCACCGCTTCGATTTCTTCCGCCGTCACTCCCGGTATGTCGCGGTAGTAAGCGTACATGGGATATCTGCCGTCCGCCTTCGCGGACTCATTCTTCCCATCGCCGGACAGCCGGACGGCGAAAGCGAGAACAGCCACCGCCGCAATGCAGATGACTCCAATGATTATATTTTTGAAACTGGGACCGGCTCCGTCGCCCATAACGCTCGCTTCCTCCCTGGTTTCATGCATTACGACGACCATTTCCTTCACGTAGTTTATGCGTGCCAACACGCAAGCAAACACAGCCAGCACGGTATGTTTTATTTTACCATACTGTTTTTTAAGAATTTGACCAGTTCGTCGGAGGGGTCGAGGATGTCTTTGCCGATGGCCAGCATGTCCTGCCTGTCAAAGACAAATCCTTAGTTTCTTGTTAAACTATGTTTGTGCGTTCATTGCGTTGATTATAAATCAGCAGCGCGCCCAACAGCGCAAACATCGCTCCAATTCCGGCGTTGCAGCCGCCGCCTGACGAGCTTTCTTCCCTTTCCGCCGTGGAATTCACCGCCGTAAAGTTCATCACGACGGTTTCGCCGGGGGCTATGCTGGTCAGCTTTTTATGGCCCTCTCCGCCGCCTACCGTCAGATAACCGGGCAGGACGCACTGAATATTCACGTTATGGACGGGTTCGTCGCCGATATTGGTAACTTTCATCGTCGCGTGGATGACGTGGGCCCCGTCGCCGTCGTAAATATCGTTGTCGGTTTCGATCTTGATATCCAGGCTGTCCCTTCTGGCGGCCGACTCCGCGGCCAACGCTGCGGGCATAGTTGAAAACCCGGCGCGGAAAACTGTTAAAAACACGAAAGTAAGGATAAGTTTTTTCGTCATTGTTCCATATCTCCTTTCCGTCACTTCACTACCGCCTTGGCTATCGCGAAAGCCATGTTCACCACGTCCACGATGATTTTCATAAAGGCGTCGTAAGTTCTTCTATGTTCAGGAATAAGGTTCATCACCCGCGCTTCCAGTTCGTTCGGGTCATTTCCCTTGTAATCGAGGTGCCTCGACTTGAAGTCGTTATACGCTTGCACGTTAGTCCGGTTCCAGTCCTGGACAAATCTCGCGAGCGTGGTGGTGATGTAGGGCTGACGCGACCTCGGCGTACTGCCGAAAGTGAACGAGACGGATTTTTTTTTCTCGCCATGATCGACTATATTGTATCTGTATCCCAGCCCATCCAGCCCCAGCCTCCATTTGTTGTCGTTGTTGTAGTCGTCTCTCTCCGGAGTTTCTTCCTTGAAACGTTCCATATAGTAGGCTCTGTCATAGCCTCTCACGAACGCTTCGGCCTTCGCGCTGAGAAATGTTATGGTGACGTCCATCTCGAGTTCGTGGGGCTCGGCGAAATGTCCCCATTTGAAGCCCGTAAGCCACCAGTGGTCCTTGGTGCTGCGCGAGAAAAGCTCTTGGCCGTTATGTTTCAGCGTGTACGACATTTCGAGCATGTCGCCGCCCAACGCACATTTGTAGAACTTGCCTTCCAAGCCGGAGAGTATGGCGCCCAGCGAGTTCGCGAGAAACCTGAGCAAGTCCGAGGGAAACACTGAGATAGGAGGGGTAGTCAGAAAGCCGTGGGCTATTGCCAGCGCAGTCCTGAACACCTTAGGATCGGTCACGCCCGTGATGGCTCTGGCCAGGGTGCTCAGCACGGCTCCTATCTCCGGGGGTATATTGCCGAATCTTTGAGCCTGTTGGATGATTTCCTGCACGATGTCGGAATAGTTATTTTTTACCTTGTCGAACAGGCGCGGATCGCCGAGCTCGCGTCTGTATACGCCTATTTCCGCGCCGATCTCTATCCCGTACTGCCCTTTCCAGAGTTCGATCATATATTCACGTTCGTTATAGATGAAATATATAGGCTCGCAGTGGATGAACGAGGATATGCCGGCAATGCCCTCGTCGTACAGGTAGGTGAAGCCCAGATCGCGCTGTTTCGCGTCTTTGCGGGCATATAACAGGTCGAGGCCGTCGGCGTAAAGGAAGCCGGCTTCGTTTACCACCTTCCCAAAGCTCGATTTGTTAGGATCCCAAGCCACAAGCGGGCTATGGTCCTCTTTGTCCTCTATCTCATCGCCGTCGCTGTCGATTTTTCCGGGATGGGACACAAAAATTATTCCGAACACATTCGTTGTGCCCTGCTTCCGCAGCGCAACGCCCTCCTCGACGTTCGGAACGCCGTCTCCGTCGTGATCCTTCGCCCGTATATGATACGGGTGCCATTCTTCATAGAAATTTGCCGGAGTGCAGGCGACTCTGTCGCTCATCAACTCGTAAATCAAGTTCACCGGATAGAGCCCGTCCTCCACCAGCGGCACGAGCTCCCAGCCTTCGGGTATCCTGATCGGGGGCGCCGCGCTTGTTCCCACCTTCACGGCGGGGGCGCCGGGCAAACCGCTCACGAAGGCGTCGATTTTCCCCCTTTCCT
>WRKN01000153.1 GCA_009778055.1 Synergistaceae bacterium | reverse complement strand
TACAAGGGCAGACAGCCCACGACGCGTTACGAAATGGCTTCCGCTCTTGCCCGCGCTCTGGCCGTGGTAGACATGACCAAAGCCAGCAAGCAGGACGTGGAAATGCTGAAGAGACTTGTAATCGAGTTCAAAGACGAGCTTGACGCCCTCGGCGTGAAAGTCGACGAACTTGACGAGAGAGTAGCGGTGCTTGAAGAGCGCCTTGGCGGATGGAAGGTTACCGGCGCTATCTGGCTTGACCTTCAGGCTATTGACACGAAGGACGAGGATGTGGAGTTTTCTTATGACCATGCGCGTTTGTTCTTTGAGCGTTGGTTCGGCGAGGACGAGAGCATGTACTTCTTTGGGCGTGTGGACGCTCATGACGGTGGCGGTTGGAGCCGCTTTTATGTAGAGTTCCCTGCGTTCTTCGATACGACGGCTACGGTAGGACGTTTCGCTTGGAACTGGGAGAGCGCTTACTACTTCCAGACGGGTGGAGTCAGCGACCTGAGCGCTTCCGGTCCTTGGCTTACGGATGTGATGAAAGACGGATTTGGCCTCAGGAAGGACTTTGGCTTTGGCGCTTTCCAGTCTTATATTGCTCGCGTTAACTTGCCAGTCCAAGGCCCCACCGGTGACGATGTAACGGCGTTCGAAATTGCGGCGGTGCTGAACCTTCAGCCTACAGAGCAGATTGGCGTGGATCTTGGCGGTCAGTATTTCTTGGCCGATGATGCTACTGCTAATGCTTCGGGGGGTCTTATAGAGGATAATTTCTTCACTCTCTTCGGCGGCATTCGTTTCGACTTCAACGAGAACATCGGGCTTAGGGGCATGTACTACTATCAGGACGACAGTGATGATAACTACAGCGCTTACAGGGCGGCGATCGACCTGAAGCAGGATCTGTTGAAGTTCACCAGTCTGTGGCTCTCTTATGAGTACGTTGACACGGGCTTCACGTTTACGGGAGACGGTTTCTTCCCGCTCGGCAGCGACACCTTGGATCGCGGCGTTTCCGGCTTCGTTGCTGCGGATGACACACAGATATTTAACGTAGGCGCGACCCAGCGGTGGAATGATAAGTGGAGCACGTGGGCTTACTTCGGTCTTTATAACTTCGATGTCGCTGACGCTTCGGCGAACATTTGGGGGCTTGGCGTGGAGTACAGGTACAATCCTTTCATCGGTTTCGCGCTTAACTACGCCAACCTGAGCGCTGATGATGACTTGGCTGGCATTATTGACGATAACTACATCATTCGCTTCCGCACCGCGATCAACTTCTAAGTCAGTTTAAGACGAATAACGGATCAACAAACAAAGGAGAGCTTCGGCTCTCCTTTGTTGTGATTGGTAACCGTCAAGTTATTCGCCATGCGTGGCGCATATAGCAGGACGGCCTCTCGTTGTTTGAGAGGCCGTCTTCATAATTTTATAAGTCACATTTCTATCGGTTTCAAACCCTTCCAGGCCATGAACCATGAGAGCGCCGCGAAGGTTTTGGAATCCGTCACGGTTCCGCCGGCCAAAAGGGCCGGAACCTCCGAGACGGGAACTTCCACGGTGTTTACGCACTCGTCGTCGTCCTGAGGCAGTTGGGACTCCCGAAGGTCCTCGGCGATAAAAAGCACCAGAAACTCCGTGCAAAAGCCCGGAGACGCGTAAAAACGCCCTATCTCGCGCAGGCTGCCGGGGAAAAAGCCAAGCTCCTCCTGCATCTCGCGCTCGGCGGCCTCTCTCAGGTCCTCCCCTTCTTCCGTCAGCCCCGCGCAGATTTCCAGCGTTTCCTTGCCCACCGCGTACCGGAACTGGCGGACCAAAAGCACGCTGCCGCTCTCCGTCAGAGCCAGTACGCCAACCGCCGTATGGTGCTCCACCACCTCGCGAACCGATTTTCTGCCGCTGGCGGTCTCAATCTCGTCAACGCGCAAGCTAAGTATGCGCCCGTCGTATATCTTCCGGCTCGAAAGACCGCGTTCTTCCCCACTCATATTTACGTCCCCCTAAGGCAAGCGAGTTTGCTTGAAAATTTCGTAACCCATATCAAAAGCCTCCACGTTCATGGCGGCGATCTTCTTATCCGGGAAATGAGCGGCGATCGCCTTGCGGAGGGAATCGGACGAGGAGACTTTTTCGAGGTCGAACACACGTCCCACACACCCCAGAGCCACCATGTTCGTGACGATTTCCCCGCCTGTTTTATCTCTGGCTGTGCGCACTATCGGCAGCGTGTAAATGCGCGCGTCTATGCGCCTTTGAAACTCTTCCCCGCCTGTGCCGAGGCCGGGAATATCTATCACAAAAAAATCGTCGTAGACTATTCTTCCGCCCGGCGTGGTGTCGCGGGCGAACTCGTCCGCCGCGGCCTGCGTAAGTATCACCTGCAGATTGGGGGCCATAACTTTCGGATAGTCAATGGGCGAGCTTGAAATCACGACCTCCGCCTTGGATTTGCCGCCTCTGGCCTCCGGCCCGTAAGCCTGAGTCTGAACGACGTACAGCCCTTCCTCGTAAAGGGCGATGGCCTGGCCTATAAGCTCCGTCGCGAGTATTACCCCCTGCCCCCCGGAGCCCGCGATACGAATCTCGAATCTCTCGTTGTCAGCCACGGTTATTTCACTCCTTTAGAGCCGCCTGGGCCTTTTCGATTACCTTATCGTACTGCTCGGTGTACTCCAGCACTTCTTTGTTCACAAATTCGCCGCACACCAGCTTCCCTTCGAGCTCCTCCGGCGGCATGTCCCGGGCTTTGGTCAGCGGCACGGAAGCCTCCTTGAAGCAGTTGTAATTGTCGAAGGGCAGCCGCCTGTCGTTCTTGCGCCCGTATTGGGTATGGCAGTGCGTGACTACCTCTATGACCGCAAAGCCCTTCTTTTGAATACCGTTCATGATAAAGGTTTCGACCTGCCTGGGGTTTGCTATGGTGGTGCGCGCCACGTACGACGCCCCGGCCCCCTCCGCCAGCTTGCAGAGGTCGAACGGCTGATCCACGGCGCCGTACGGCGTGGTGGTGGCCCACGCCCCGACGGGAGTTGTCGGGCTGGACTGCCCTCCGGTCATTCCGTAGATGTTGTTGTTCATGACGATTGCCGTTATGTCGATGTTGCGGCGGCAGGCGTGGATAAAGTGGTTCCCGCCGATGGCGGAGCAGTCGCCGTCGCCCATTATGTCAATTACGGTCAACTCCGGCTTGTGCAGCTTCACCCCGGTGGCGAAGGCCAGGGAACGCCCGTGGGTGGTATGCAGGGTGCAGGCGTTCACGTACCCCGCCAGGCGGCTGGAACAGCCTATCCCCGACGCCAGCACCGTCCGGGTTTTGTCTTTGTTCAAACCTATCAGCGCGCGCAGGAGGGCGTGCATCACTATGCCGTGCCCGCAGCCCGAACACCAGATGTGCGGCATAAACCTGGTTCTCAACCAACTCAGCACCTTTCCGCCAGGCATGTTCAGGCCACCTCCTCGATAACTTTCAGGATATCCGAAGGCTTGAATAGTTTTCCGTTCACCAGGCTCAGCCCGCGAACCTCGCTTCTTCCGCGGATGGCGCGCTCAACTTCCAGCGAGATTTGCCCGCAGTTCAGCTCCGGCACAAGTATCGTTTTCACCCCCAGGGACATTTTCACGAGTTCCGCGTCCGGGAACGGCCAGATGGTTATGGGGCGGAAGTGCCCCACCGGAATCCCTTTTTTGCGCGCGTCCCGCACGGCCCGCAGGGCGGAGCGCGCCACGCTGCCGTAACTTACGACGACTATGCCCGCGCCGTCCATGTGCTCCGCCTCGTATTCCACTATGTCGTTCCTCGCCCTGGTCACTTTGTTTATTATACGCAGTATCTTCTTTTCAACCTCCGGCGGGTTGCCGGTGGGGAAGCCCCAGTCATTTGTCATAAGCCCTGTGACGTGCCACAAATAGCCGTCGCCGAAGGAGGCCATCGGCGGCACGCTCGTCATGGGGTCGGCCTCGTAGGGGGTGAACTCCTCCGGCTCGCAGGTCGGCCGCACCCGTTCGATCAGCTTCAATTTGTCGGGTTCTGTTTTCGTGATTTTTTCGCGCATGTGCCCCACTATCTCGTCGGACATGATCAGCACGGGCTGACGAAACCGCTCGGCCATGTTGAAGGCTTTTATGGCGAGGTCGTAGCACTCCTGCACGGAGGAAGGGGCGTAGCAAATGGGAGCGTAGTCGCCGTGCGTCCCCCATCGCGCCTGCATGATGTCCTGCTGCGCCGCTCTTGTGGGAAGCCCGGTGGAAGGGCCGCCGCGCATGACGTCGACCACCACCGCGGGAATCTCCGCCAGATAAGCGAAACCTAGATTTTCCTGCTTCAGGGAGAACCCCGGCCCCGACGTGGCGGTGAGGGCCTTTGCTCCGGCGATGGAAGCGCCGAGGACGCAGGCCAGCCCGGCTATCTCGTCCTCCATCTGGATGAATTTTCCGCCCGTTTTAGGCAGTTCTTCCGCCATAGTTTCCGCTATTTCCGTGGATGGGGTTATAGGATATCCGCCGAAAAAATTGCAGCCGGCCGCCAGCGCGCCATGCGCCAGGGCCGTGTTACCCTGCCAGAAAGCGGTGTTTTGGATTTCTCCGTCAGCCATGATATTCAGCCCCCCTTACCCTTAATCGGTTCGTTCCCTGACAGTTATCGCCAGATCCGGGCAGATGTTTTCGCACTGCCTGCACCCTGTACAGTCATCTTCCCGGACAGGCGTCGATTTTACGCGTTCGCTCATCTCCAGAACGGCCTTAGGGCAAACGCCGATACACAGATGACAGCCTTTGCACCATCCCATGTTGACGCGCACGTTAAATTTTTTCGCCACTCAAGACCCCTCCCCTGCTATAAGGCTGAATTCATTTTAACCCAACCAGCTTTAACCTGACCCGCCGTTTTTCTTAGCGCGCCGGAGTGATTCCGCCGTGAAAATAGTTATGCTGAGCCAGGTGAGCGAAAAAGACAGGAGCCGCGCGGACGACACCGGCTCGTGGTACAACAATGTGCCTGTCAGGAACATAAGGATGGGAGAGGTGTACTGAATTAGCCCCACGGTTGTCATGGCGCTTCTTTTAACCCCCCACGCGAACATTATGAGGGGAGCGGACGTCACCAGCCCTGTTCCGATCAGCAGGAGCGTCGTCCACACCCCATACGGAAAATGCGCGTCTCCCGAGTATTGACGCCATATGAGCCAGGTCAGAAAAAACGGCGTTATGAACAGAGTTTCAACGGAAAAGCCGACGAGGGACTCGACAGCCGAAAGCTTCTTTAAGAGACCGTAAGCGCCGAACGTAAACGCGAGACTGAGCGAGACGAAAGGCAGATACCCAAGCGCCACGACCTCGGAACAGACCCCCGCCGCCGCTATTCCGATTGCCAGAATCTGAATTTTATTGAGCCGTTCTCTGAAAACCACCGTGCCGAACAATATGCTGACCAGGGGGTTTATGAAGTAGCCGAGGCTACATTCCAGTATCCTGCCGTCGTTGACCGCCCAGATATAAATACTCCAGTTGGCGGTTATGACAACGCTTGAAAGCATAAGCATCGCCAGAGCGCGCCTGTTCGACCGGAACAGCGAAACAATATCCGGAACTTTGCGGCTTGCCCCCACCAGAAAAAAAGAAAGCACACAAGACCAGACTATCCGATGCGCCAGTATCTCCGCCGAGTCCACAGACACCAGAGCCTTCCAATAGACAGGCATTACCCCCCAGAAAACATACGCAAAAAATATCACGAGAGCGCCCCGCGCACTTTGCTTCATACCGCCGCTCCTTAAATTAAATCACGCTATACGCTCAATATACTCGATTATCGCGTATGCTGCAATGCTTCAGCGTCCCAGGTGCGCTTTCGCGGGTTCGGTAACAGCGGTCAGAAGGGCGGAAGCGCTGTATTCCGATACGTCGTGCCACAGGGCGGGGGAAAATTTTCCGAACCAGGTCATCTGCCTGCGGCAAAACGCCTTGGTCCTCCGAATATCCCCTTCAAGCGCCTCCTCAAAAGTCATGGTTCCCCTGTGCCACGCGGCGAGTTCTTTGTAACCGAAGCCCTGCATCGAGGGGAAACGCTCGTCGAATCCGTTTTTTAGAAGCCACTCAACCTCCTCCGGGTAGCCGGACGAGAACTGCCTGCGGACGCGGGAGGCTATGTTCTCGTAAAGCTCGGCGCGCCCTCGGTTGAGTCCGATGTACAGCACGTCCATATTGGAACGCTCCTTTTCC
>WRKN01000152.1 GCA_009778055.1 Synergistaceae bacterium | reverse complement strand
TTTTCGGCATCGACCAGAAGCCGGCCCGAAACCGCGTGATCATCTCGTCGATCATCTTTGCGGGCGTGGCGGCAATCCTCTATTGGTCCAAGACGTCCCCCGGCGGGTTCACCGTCCTGTGGAGGTATTTCGCGTGGAGCAATCAGACGCTCGCGGTGTTTGCCTTCGCCATCATAACTATTTACCTGCTGGCCAAAGGTTACGACCGCGCGCCGTTCATGTCGCTTGTTCCCGGCGCCTGGTACACGTTCATCACCACGGCCTACATTGCCAACGCTGCCATCGGCTTCAACCTGCCTTATGGCGTTTCTTTGCCTATCGGAGCGCTGCTCGCCGCTCTTTATTCGGCGGCGGTCTGGAAGCAGGGCGTGAAACTGCGCGTCAGCAAGGCAGAGCTTGAAACTCCTCTTTCTTAACAAAGTTTTTATATATGCCGCGATAATTTTAACGCCATAAGAATTCCATCCTTTTGTTTGCGGTGATAATGTTGGTTTGGCAATAAATTATACTTGAGAGGGGGATAAGTTAATGGAAACCTTTTTTAGAATCAACGGCGTCATCAACGGTATTGTATGGGGTCCGGCAATGCTTTGCCTTATCGTGGGCACGGGAGTGTACCTCTCGATATTCCTGGGGTTTCCGCAACTGCGTTACTTCAAGATGGCCTGGAAAGAGGTTTTTAACTTTAAGAAAAACAAGGCGGGAGAGAACGATAAGTCCATCTCATCCTTCGCCGCCCTTGCGACGGCGATGTCGGCCACGGTCGGCACCGGCAACATAGCGGGCGTCGCTACCGCGCTTCACCTTGGAGGCCCCGGCGCCGTCTTCTGGATGCTGGTGTCCGCCTTTTTCGGCATGTGCACAAAATTCGGCGAAATAGCGCTGGCCGTTAACTTCCGTCAAAAAGACGAGCATGGCGACTGGCGCGGCGGTACTATGTACATACTTGAGTACGGCGCCAGACAGAAATGGCTCTCCGTGGTCTTCGCGGTGTTCGCTTTCCTGGCTTCGTTCGGAATTGGGGCGGCGGTGCAGGCCAACTCCACGTCCGAGGGGTTGAGTATGGGCTTCGGCGTTAACCCTATGCACAGCGGGATAGGCTTGGTAGTGCTTACCGGCCTGGTCATCATCGGAGGGCTCAAAAGCCTTTCGACCGTAACCACACTTCTGGTGCCCTTCATGTCGGTGTTTTACATCGTAGGCTCCATGATCGTCCTGGTAATGCACATTGCTAACATTCCGGCGGCGATTGGCCTGGCGGTCAGGTACGCGTTTGAGGATCCCATGGCCATTCCGGGCGCGCTGGCGGGTTGGTCCGTGGCCGCAGCCGTAAGAAGGGGCATAGCCAGGGGAGTCTTTTCCAACGAAGCCGGTTTAGGCTCCGCTCCGATGGTTCACGCGGCGGCCAACACCGATCACCCCATCCGTCAGGCGCTTTATGGGCTTTTCGAGGTTTTCGTGGACACTATGGTTATCTGCGCCATGACGGCCCTCGTTATTTTGTCCACAGGTTCCCTCACGGGCGGAGGCGCCGAATTGACCGGGGCGAGGCTCACCCTTTACGCTTTTGAATACGGTCTCGGAACAGTCGGAACATATGTCCTGTCGCTGGGGCTGGCCCTTTTCGCGTTCACCACTATATTGGGCTGGTACTGGTACGGTGAAACAGCCGGGGTCTACCTTTTCGGCGTGCAGTTCAAGCCTATAATGAAGCTCCTATGGATTGCCGTGATTTTCATGGGAGCCGCGGGCGGTCAAATTTTCGGCACGGTGGGCAACGATTTTCTCAATAACGTCTGGGACGTGGCGGATACCCTGAACGCCCTCATGGCCATACCAAACCTGCTGGGCCTTCTTATTCTCTCAGGCGTGTTGCGCAAACTGGTGAAAGACTTCGACGAAAAACGCAAGAGCGGCGAGTTGAAAGTATAGGCTCATACTTTTTCAACCTCAAACATCGGGCCGGTATTCAATGCCGGCCCGATGTTTTTCTATAGACGGACTGACTCTGTGCTAGAATTTATGGCGGGTGTTCGGTAGATAATTAAATAACTAAAAATTCTGGAGGGGAAACAGCGATGGCTAAAATCGGAAGTCTGGATGACCTGCGCAAGATCAAGGAATCGGCGGCGGGACTTATCGCCGCGCGCGGCGAACACGAAACATGTATTGTAGTAGGACTTGGCACGTGCGGAATAGCGGCTGGGGCAAGGGACGTCATGAAAGCCTTCGTGGAAGAACTGGAAAAACGCTCTATCCTTAACGTGACGGTAGAGTCCGCGGGCTGTGCCGGTATGTGTCAGAACGAACCTGTGGTGGACGTAGTCCGCAAAGGGGAACCGCGCGTAACGTATGGAAAGGTCAAGCAGGCCGACGCGGGCCGAATAATAGCCGATCACATAGTCAACGGCAAGGTTGTTCAGGACCTGCTCATAGGGTAGGCCCATTATGCGGTTGCGTCCAACCAGGATGGAAGTATCGCTGGATAACTTCCGGCATAATTATCGTGTCGTCAGGGAATACGTAAAACCATCGAGAATCATAGCCGTTATAAAGGCCGACGCTTACGGTATGGGGGCTGTTCCTGTGGTGTGGGCCCTTAAAGCGGAAGGGGCCGATTTTTTCGGCGTGGCGACTCCCGATGAAGCCGTTGAGCTTAGGGAGGCCGGTATCGGCGATCCCGTGCTTGTTCTGGGGTCGTCGCCGTACTGCGCGGCGGAGACCTATGTAAAACTGGGTATCCGGTCGGCCATAACCGACACGCGGATGGCGGGGGAGCTTTCAAAGGCCGCCGTGCGTCATAACCGTCAGGCCCACGTTCACATCAAGGTGGACAGCGGCATGGGGCGCATAGGCTTCCTCCCTCACGAGCTTCCATCCGCCGCCGAAAAGATAAGTAAGCTGCCTGGAATCAACATCGAGGGGACTTTCACCCACTTTGCCACCGCGGATACGGATAACCGGAGCCACGTCCACGAACAGTACAAAGTTTTTTCGTCGGCTCTCGAAACTCTCAGGAACGCCGGTATCCCCACAGGCATGGTTCACTGCTGCAACTCCGGCGCTTTGCTTAACGGTATGACGGAGATGTTCGGCGACGCTGTGCGCCCCGGCCATATACTGAACGGCATAATTCCTTCCAAGCACTGCGGCGCGGCCGTTTCGATAAAACCGTGCTTCGAGATCAAAACCGCGGTTGGGGCGGTGCGGGAGCTGCCTCCCGGCTTCGGGGTCAGTTACGGGCTGGAGTACACCACCAGTGAAGCGGAACGGATTGCCATTCTGCCCGTGGGTTACGCGGACGGGTTCAGCAGGCTCCTGTCAAACAGGGGAGAAGTGCTGATACGCGGGGAACGCTGCCCCATCCGAGGCAGGATATGTATGGATCAGTGCATAGTGGGCGTGTCCCGCCTGAAAGAGGTGGCGCCAGGCGACGAGGCTGTGCTGCTCGGGCGTCAGGGCGGCGAGGTAATCACGCTTGAGGATTACGCCGGGGCTTTGCCCACCATAACGGCCACGGTTTCCGTTTCGTTCACCGCGCGTATGCCCAGGGTGTACGTATGACCCGACTTGCGCGCCGCGCCAAGGTGTGATATATTTTTAAGGCTAGTTCGTACAAAGTAGAGGAAAGCCCCTCTCGCCCGAGCGATGGTTTAGCTGAATTGCCGGGCCGCGAAGCAAGCGTTTTCGTTTGTTCTCGTTTAATGTCGAAGACACAGGGGCCGGCTGTACGTCGGCTCTTTTTATTTACATTTTTGTGGAGGTGAAGCGCTATAGTACCCAGAACGGAAGATGATGAGCCCAGAATCAATTACGAGATTACGTCGCCTCAGATTTTGCTGGTGGACGAAAACGGCGTCAAGGTCGGACAGATTGCGACGGCCGAGGCTTTGAGGATGGCCGAGGATCGTATGTTGGATCTGGTCGAGGTGGCCCCCCTGGCGAAACCGCCGGTGTGCCGCATCATGGATTACGGCAAGTACCGTTACCAGCTCCAGAAGAAGGAAAAAGACGCCCGCAAGAAACAAAAGGTGCAGACTTTGAAGGAGATGAAGATGCGCCCGAAGATCGACGAGCACGATTACAACTTCAAGGTGCGGGCCATAAAGAACTTTCTGGAGGAGGGGCACAGGGTCAAGGTTTCCGTGTTTTTCAGGGGGCGCGAGATGTCGTTCCTGTCGAAGGGTGAGGAAGTCCTGAACCGCGTCATAGCGGAGTGCGAAAACATCGGCAAAAACGAGGGCGCTCCCAGGATGGAAGGACGTTACATGCGCATCATGATGACGCCCGTTTCGCAGGGCAAGCCTAAAAAAACTCACGAGGCCGCGCCGCCGGAACCCAAAAAATCCAAGAAAAAAGAATCTTCGGCCGAGGGATTTGTTCAGGTTAAGCCGGGCGCGATTCCCAACCCGGTGCTTTCGCCCGAGGATATCGTATAAATTAAAAAATTTTTACCGAGAGGAGAATATTTATGCCTAAAATGAAGTCGCACTCGGGTGCGAAAAAGAGATTTTCCTATACCGCCGGCGGCAAGCTGGCCTACCGCAAAGTCGGGCGCGCCCACATAATGGTCGGCAAGAACGCCAAACGCACGCGCCGGATGCGTAAAACGGGGTACGTTTCCCCCACTCTCATGGATCAGATTAAAAGGATGCTTCCCTACGCCTAGCGTGGAGAACGTTCAAGTATGGAAAGGATGAAACAAAATGCGCATCAAAGGCGGGAGCATCAGCAATCGTAAGAGGAAAAAACTTTTTTCCATCACCAAAGGGTATTGGGGACGGCGTAAGAACGTATTCCGCAGAGCCAAAGAGGCTTTTCTGGCCGCTCTTTCCAGGGCTTTCGGCGACAGGAAGCGCAAGAAGCGCGACTATCGGAGACTGTGGATCACACGAATCAGCGCGGCCGTGCGTTCCGAGGGCATGAGCTACAGCGCGTTCATCAACGGGCTCAAGAAGGCCGGAGTAACGCTTAACCGCAAAATGCTTTCGGAGTTGGCGATACACGACATGCCCGCGTTCAGGGAACTGGTCGTCCAGGCGAAGTCGGTATTGAAATAACGAAATGACAGGTTCAAAAACCGGGTTCCTGTAGCTTCGCCAAACCTACGGTTTGAAGCGGCAGGAACCCGGTTTTATGCGCCACGGAAGGAGGAATCGCCCGTGGGTGATTTGAAAACACAGGTAGAGGATGTCAGGAGTTCTTTTGGGGCGGCGATGGCGTCGGCGAACTCGACGGATTCGCTGCAGGAACTCAAGGTAAGGTTCCTTGGCAGGAAAGGGACTCTCACGGCGCTCCTGAAATCGCTGGGGAGTTTCTCCCCCGAGGAACGCCCTCTCGCGGGGGAGGCTTTGAACGAACTCCGCGACGAGCTGGAGCGGAAAATAGACCGAAAAAAGCAGGAGCTGATACAGACCGAGGACGCCGCCGCCGAGGCGGAGGATAAAATTGATGTCACAATGCCGTCCCGAGGGCGGCCGAGGGGCGCGTTTCACCCGGTGGCCCAGACGATGCACGAGATAGTCGGCATAATGCAGGGCATAGGCTACTCCGTCGCCTTGGGGCCGGAGATCGAGGAAGATTACTACAACTTCGAGTGCCTCAACATACCCCCCTGGCATCCGGCCCGCGACATGCAGGACACGTTTTATTTCCCCGACGACGGGAGGGAAAGAAGGACTCTTTTGAGGACGCACACCTCGCCCGTGCAGATCCGCGCCATGCTGCAATACGGCGCGCCCCTGCGCATCGTATGTCCCGGCAAGGTCTACCGCCGCGACAACGACCCCACCCACTCGCCCATGTTCAACCAGATCGAAGGGCTTCTTATAGAGAAAGACGTGTCGTTTTCTGTGCTGAAAGGCTCTCTGAGGGAACTTATGAACGGATTTTTCGGGCGTGAGCTGAAAAACCGCTTCCGCGCCAGCTACTTCCCCTTTACCGAGCCCTCGATGGAGCTGGATATAGAGTGCGTCGAATGCAGCGGCAAGAACTCCGGCTGCCGCGTGTGCAAGGGGACTGGGTGGCTGGAGGTCTGCGGCATGGGTATGGTACACCCATCCGTCGTCCGTTCGGGCGGCATAGACCCCGAAAAATACAACGGTTTCGCGTTCGGCATGGGGCTTGACCGCATGGCCATGCTGAAATACGGAATCAACGACCTGCGCTATCTGTTCAACGGAAACGTTTCTTACTTTTTATCCGGGAGGGACGCCTGATGATCGTATCCTGGCGAATTTTGGAGCGCTTCGTCTCAGTGCCGGCGTC
>WRKN01000151.1 GCA_009778055.1 Synergistaceae bacterium | reverse complement strand
AGCCCGGGGAGCCGAGTAAAAATTCCATTGTGTCGCGGTGCGCGGCGACGGCAACGAAAGACGTAAGCAAGATGACGCGAGTCTACCTGCTGCGTCTGAGGCATCAACTGACCTCGATTCGGAAGAGGAAACTCCATCCGATGATGGCGGAGGAACTGCTGACGGTCGCGTTCGAGGGGAAGGACACCCTGCTGCCCGCAGAACGCACCGGAAAGTTGCTGAACGCGGTTCCCTCGGCGAACGTCAACGAGCCGGAGCGTTACATTCGCGACGCCCTGACCTTCTGGCGGAGTTTGGAAAAATTCGCGGAAGAGATAGCGCGCGAAAGGGCGGGGACGCTTCTGGACGACCACAAGAGGGTCAAGGACGCGTCCAACGATTCGGGAAGCTATGAAGTTCATCCCTGCCTTCCCGTGGATCTGCTGGGAGCCTACGTGCTCCTGCCCGACGAGGAGGCTCTCTGATATGGCTCTGATGGCTCTGATGGCTCTGACGACCCGCCAGGGCGCTTCTCGCGGCGGTTTCATACCGGATTCCATCACGCTGGAGGGCGGCCTCTTTTCCGCCGACCTCTTGGAAAAAATTTGCGCCGGCGCCGGTCCTTTTCAGTCAAGAGACGACTACTCCGTGCCAAAGGGGCTTCAGTTGGCGAGTGAATACAGCCGCGCGTTTCACATAGCGAAAGCCCAGTGGGCGGATTTTCGCGCCGTCACCCGGCAAAAACCGTCTGATCCCCGCTCTGCTTCCATCTCTTTCGTGAAACTTTTCCTGCGCGACGTTTTGGGTTATTCAAACGTCAGGGAAATCACTCCGATTTCGCTTGCGGGGACGGGTTATCCCGTTTCGATGACGCTGGAAGACAATCTGCCGGTGGTGGTTGCGCCTTACGACTCCGGTCTGGACGACGCGTCGAAAAATTACGCGTTCATTGGAAGCGGCAGGAAAAAGACTCCCTTCCAGCTCATGCAGGAATATTTGAATGCTAAAGCAGCGAACGCTGAGGCAGCGGACGCTGAGGCGGGATGGGGCATAGTCACGAACGGCCACGTCATACGGCTGCTCCGCAGCTCGGAATTCCTGACGCGCCCCAGGTTTCTGGAGTTCGACCTCGAAAGAATCATGGATTCGGAATTACCTGATTTCAAAGCGCTCTGGTACGTGTTCCATCGCAGCCGGCTGGGAGATAAAGGCGACGAATCCATATGGGAAAAATGGGTGAAGAAAGG
Organism: Synergistaceae bacterium; assembly: GCA_009778055.1. Classification (GTDB taxonomy): domain Bacteria; phylum Synergistota; class Synergistia; order Synergistales; family Aminobacteriaceae; genus WRKN01. The sequence goes on along the minus strand of WRKN01000151.1, from coordinate 5,068 downwards.
ATTCGAGGAAGGTTCCAGAGTTAAAGAAAGACTGCGCCACGGCCTGGGCAGCGCCCTCCTGGCACTGGGCAACGGCTTTGTGTCCCACCCGGACAACATATCTCTCAGAGAAAAACTCCATCGCGGGGATTTCACTGTCCACGATTTTTACAGGGAATTGCTGAGGCTGATATACAGGATGCTTTTTGTAATCACCCTGGAAGAACGCGGCCTGCTGCACGGAAACGAAGAAAATATTTCCCATTCCCAGGCCGCCGACATATATTCTTCCGGCTACTCCTTCAAAAGGCTCCGCGGCAGGTCGCTGAGGGCGGGAGAATCCGCGCGTCACTCAGATTTATGGCACGGCATGAGAATAGTTTTCCGGGGCCTGGCCTCCGGGGAGCCCCGGCTCGCCCTTCCGGCGCTGGGAGGGCTTTTCCTGGGCGAGCAGTGCCGCGTTCTCGATGACTGCGTTCTGTCGAACAGGGCTTTGATGCTTGCCATGCGAGGGCTGCAGTGGGCCGATATCGGCTCCGTGTTCTCGGCTATTGACTATCGCAACATGGGCTCAGAGGAGATCGGCTCCGTTTATGAAAGCCTGCTGGAGTACGAGCCCGTCGTCAATCTGGACGCGGACGAAGAAGAAAAATTCCAGCTTCCTGGATTCGGAGCCGGCGCTGACGAAAGAACGGCCGGAACCGAGCGCAAGACGACCGGCAGCTATTACACGCCCCACAGCCTTGTGAACGAGTTGATAAAAAGCGCGCTCGACCCGGTAATCGAGCGTATCATAGCCGAAAATCCCGAAGACCGGGAGAAGGCTCTGCTGGAAATGTCCGTGATCGATCCATCCTGCGGCAGCGGGCATTTCCTGATCGCCGCGGCGCGGCGGATTGCAGAGCGGCTGGCGCAACTGAGGCAGACGGACATCGAGGCAATGAAGCCGGAGACATACCGCAGGGCGCTGCGCGACGTCGTGAGGGAGTGTATATACGGCGTGGACTTGAACCCTCTGGCGGTTGAGCTGGCGCGTTTCACCCTATGGCTTGAGGGCTACGAGCCGGGGCGTTCGCTGACGTTCATCGACAACCACGTCAAATGCGGCAACTCGCTTCTGGGTATCCTGCACCCGGACCAGATGATGAACGGCATACCGGACAAGGCATTCGACGCGCTTTCCGGTGACGACAAAAGCGTATGCTCCGAGTTGAAGAAGCAAAACAGGGGCGGCCTCAAAGAGATCGAGAAGCGTCGAAAGCCGCAGGGCCTGTTGTTTGAAGAAAACGATTGGGACAGCCTGTTCGTACTGGACGAAAAAGTCTCCGCCATGCCCGACGACACACCGGACGAAGCCGACCGCAAAAGGCGGGAGCACAAGGCCGCGGAGACGGAAAAACTCAAAATCAAACCGGCGCTTGCGGCGGATGCCTACGTCGGCGCGTTTCTCATGGATAAAAAAACGGGCGTCCCTGTTCCGGCCAGCCTTACGCTGCACGAAATATTCAGCAACGTAAAAAGCGATTTTAAGCACGAAGAAAAACTCGAATCGTCACGCGCCACCTGCCTGAGCGGAAAAGTTTTCCACTGGTTCGTCGAGTTCCCGGAAATTATTTTGAAACGAGGCGGCTTCGACTGCGTGCTGGGCAACCCGCCGTGGGAACGCATAAAATTGCAGGAAGAAGAGTTCTTCGCGGCCCGCGACCCGCGCGTGGCCAATGCCAGGAACAAGGCGGAACGGGAGAAGTACATCGGATGGCTGGAAAAAGGTTTGCTCTACGCGCATCTTGAGAATTTGCCCTTGGATACATGTAAACCGGACGAGGCCGAAAAGCGCCTCCACTCGGAGTTCATAGCCGCCCGTAGGCTGTCGGAGGCGGCGAGTGCGTTTTGCCACGTCAGGGATGAGAATTCCAGATACCGCCTTACAGGAATAGGGGACGTGAATACCTACGCGCTTTTCGCGGAAACGATGACCAGAATACTTTCCAAGAAAGGGCGGGCCGGGTTCATCGTCCCCACGGGCATCGCCACGGACGACTCGACAAAAAATTTTTTCGCGGATTTGACGCAAAAAGGACGTTTGGCCGGCTTGTACGACTTCGAGAACAGGAGCGCGATATTTCCTGGAGTCCACAGAAGCTATAAATTCTGTCTCGTGACCGTTGGTCAATCCGAAAGGGCGGATTTTTCGTTTTTCCTGACGGACGTGAAGCAGCTCGCGGAAAAAGAACGCCGCTTCTTCCTGACCTCTCGCGACTTCGCGGCTATCAACCCGAACACGAAAACCTGCCCGATATTCCGTAGCCGGATGGACGCGGAGCTGACGCGCAAAATATACTCCCGCGTCCCGGTGCTGATCCGCGACGCGGACGACGGAGAGCCGGAGCGCAATCCGTGGGGAATAAAGTTTTCTGCAATGTTCCACATGTCGAACGACAGCGCTCTTTTCAAAAATACCCAAGACAAGGATTGTCTGCCGCTCTACGAGGCCAAGATGATACACCAGTTCGACCACCGATGGGCAGGCTACATAGAGGACGGAAAGTGCGTCGATATGCCGGACGAGTTGAAACGGGATCCGGACATGACGGTATTGCCGCGCTACTGGGTGGATGAACTGGAGGTGCTGAAACGCCTCGCCAGGGTACAGGGAATCGACTTCGACGAGGAAGAAGACCGGGAAAAGCTGACCGAATTTCTGGACAAACGATGCCCCCGCTGGCTGATGGGGTGGAGGGATATCTGCCGAGCCACCGACGAGCGCACGGTGATCGCGTCGGTGCTGCCGAGAATGGGGACAGGCGATACCCTATTGTTGATGTTCCCAAATATAAATGAACGACCTTTATATGCCGGTTTATTGGCCGAACAAAATAGTATCGTTCATGATTTTATTGCACGACAAAAGATAGGGGGGACACATCTAAAGTATCATGTCAAAAAACAGGTGGCAACTCTTCCGCCCGATGCCTACGACCAATCTGACATTGATTTCATAACCTCCCGCGTTCTAGAACTGACCTACACGACCCATGACTTGAAACCCTGGGCGGCGGATATCCGCCCGGACCACAAAGGCGGCCCCTTCCCCTTCGACCCCGAGCGCCGCGCCGTCCTGCGCGCCGAACTCGACGCGCGCTACGCGAAACTGTACGGCCTCACCCGCGACGAGCTGCGGTATATCCTGGACCCGTCCGACGTCATGGGGCCGGATTACCCCTCGGAGACGTTCCGCGTCCTGAAGGGCAACGAAATCGCCAAGTACGGCGAGTACAGAACCCAGCGCCTGACTCTCGAAGCGTGGGATCGGTTTGGGTATTAGGGGTATGAAAAAGGAACGAGTGAAGTTTGTTTCGGATGTTCTTTTTTCGCGGTTACCTTATAATTGCCTGAACGGCAATCATTTATGAGAGGAGAGGGCGACATGCTGCAATTCGAGATTGATGAGGCGAAAGTGAATCTTTCAGAGTTGGCCCGCAAGGCCGCCGGCGGAGAATCTTTTGTCATAGCCGAGGCTGGTAAGCCCTTGGCCAAGATCGTGGGATACGAGGGAAAAGAGACTTCAAAACGAGCAAAACTTTTTGGCTGTATGCAAGGCCAGGGTTTTGTAGCGAAAGACCTCGACTTTAAAGCTTTCTGCCGTAAAGAAATCTCCGAAATGTTCGACTTGGATCAATGAACGTACTGCTTGACACGCAGATGTTGATATGGCTTTTGTTTTGGCCGGAAATTTTGCCGCGGAAAGCCCGTGAAATTATAGGGGAAGAGGAAAATGATCTGTGCTTCAGCCCCGTCAGTTTATGGGAAGTAAGTATAAAGCGCTCCCAAAACAAGCCGGGTTTTCAATTGAATGCGCGACTTATGCAGGAAAATTTATTGGAAAAAGGTTGCCTGGAAGTTCCCATCACCAGCTCGCATACTATCACCGCTGGTGAGTTGCCCGTACTTCATAAAGACCCCTTCGATCGCCTTTTGATCTCGCAAGCGATGGTCGAAAATCTCTTTTTGCTCACCAGCGACAAAAAAATAGCCGAGTATCCAGCGCGTGTTATTTTTGTTCAAAGATAGCATTAATTAGGTCATGAACATTTTAGAACGATCCCTTGTCGAAAAAACCGGCCACGACAACGGCTGGGAAGTTGTTTTACGCGGCGAGCCATTAGAGGTGAGACTTGCTTCCGCGAGACACGAGGCAGTGGCCGAGATTACGGCCTTGGAAAGATCATCGCCCGAGAAGGAGATGTTTTTCACGGTGCGTTTCATAAGCGGCCCGGAGGCGCTTGTCCGCGAGCTGACGCGGGAAAGCGGCGCGGAGGAACGGCATTTTGAGGCATCCGGCTACGACGGATTGGGCGCGCTTCTGCGCCGCGCCGCCCAGCTCGCGATGTCCCTGCCTCGAAACGCGGAAGAGATATTCGCCAGGAAATCCGCCGAAGCGATAAAAGAACTGAAAAACTCGGCGACTGAGGTGGAGCGAGTGGTGCGTCAGCGCGTTGGGCAGGACGTGTTCAGGGACGCCCTGATGTGCTATTGGGAAGGCGCGTGCGCGGTGACCGGAATAACCCAGCCTGAAATCCTGCGGGCGAGCCACGCAAAACCATGGGCCGACTGCGAGTCCGACGCAGAGCGCCTCGACGTCTATAACGGCCTTTTGCTCACCGCCAACCTCGACGCCCTGTTCGACAGGGGGCTTATATCCTTCGGCAACGACGGCATAATGTTGATCGGGGGCGTCCTTTCAGGCGAGATTCTGCGGCAGCTTGGATTGGACAATAAACTTAGGATGCGCTGGACTGCGCCCGACCATCATAAATATCTGGATTGGCACAGGAACAAGGTGTTTCGGTGAAGATAATTACGAAGCGCGTCAAAGAATATTACTATCCGTTATAGACTAAAGCGAGGAATGGTGTCTTATGACCATTGAACAACTCAACCGCTTGTTGACCGAAGGCGAAGGATTGACGGTCGAATACAAGAAATGCGAGAACGGACTGAACAACAGCGTGTTCGAGACGGTCTGCTCTTTTTCCAATCGCTATGGCGGCCATATCTTATTGGGAAAAGAGCAGACCGTCTCGAACAC
>WRKN01000150.1 GCA_009778055.1 Synergistaceae bacterium | reverse complement strand
TATTCGAAACCGCTTAGGTTTCAAAACGCCGGTTCTTTTCGCTGTATTCATAAGATTATTGTATCATTTTTTAGCGATCAGGGTAAAAACGCAAAAATAGAGTTATCACAGAAACAACAATCAAGCAGGCCGGTGCCGTGAGACGCCGGCCTGCTTGACCAAGCATAATTAATAATTAACCGGATTTTTCCATCACGTGTTTCTTGACCGCGGCTGTCAGCTTCGGAACGATGGTCTTTAAATTTCCACACACGCCAAGGTCAGCCATACTCATCACCGGGGCATGTTCGTCTTTGTTTATGGCGATGATGAAATCGGCATTTTCCATGCCTACCTGATGCTGGATAGCCCCGGAAATTCCGCAGGCTATATATAGCTTCGGGCGCACCGTCTTTCCCGTCTGACCGACCATGCGAGCCTCTTCGATCCAGCCGTTGTCCACAGGTACGCGTGAGGACGCTACTTCGCCGTTCAACTCGGCGGCCAGTTCGTACAATATACCGTAACCATCCGGGCCGCCAACGCCGCGGCCTCCCGATATGAGCACCTTGGCGGCCGTGACGTCCACCGGCTTCCGGTCCGGCTGACGCACTTCCAATATCTTGACGTTCATATCGGAGGGCTCGAATGTCACTTCCAGCTTTTCCACCTTACCTGTCCTGGCGGGGTCGGCGGTCAGGGGCTTCATCACGCCGGGGCGGACGGTGGCCATTTGAGGCCGGTAATCACGGCAAACGATAGTCGCCATGATGTTTCCGCCAAAAGTCGGACAGGTCATCAGCAACAATTTTTCCTCGGGGTCTATCTCAAGGCCGGTACAGTCGGCGGTCAGGCCGGTGTGAATACGGGCGGCAACTCGCGGCGCAAGGTCGCGCCCTATAGAGGTAGCTCCAAACAACACTATTTCGGGAGTATATTTTTCTATGACGGCGGTGAGCGCCTTGGAGTACGGCTCGGTAACGTAGGTATTCAGCATTTCGTGCTCGACCACAACTACTTTGTCGGCGCCGTGGTGGAAGAGTACGTCGGTTTTTTTGGAGACGTCGCCGCCCATAATGACCGCGACAACTTTCTGGTTCAGTTGAGCCGCCAGACGGGCGGCTTCGCCCAGAAGCTCCAAGCCCACCTTCTGAATGCGGCCGTCACGCTGTTCGATCACAACATAAACATCTTTGCTCATGGCATAGAATCCTCCAACATTAAATAATGGCCAGCTCGTCGAGCTTGCGCACTATGGCGCTGACGGCTTCATCCTCGGACAGGCCGGTCAGCAGCGTTCCCTTGCCTTTCACCTGCTTGTTGAAGAGCTTCACCACGCTGGTGGGAGAGCCTTTCAGCCCGATCCAGTCAGGGTTCAGGTGAGACTTCAAATCTTCAAAAGTCACCACCGGCACTTCGGTCGCGTAAGCGCGCACCGTGCCGCGCACCGTCATGTAACGTGGCGTCGCGATTTCGGGCAGAACGGTAATGAGGCAGGGCAGCGGCGCCTCGATCATATGGATGCAATCCTCATACCGGCGCCTCACCACCACGGATTTTTCTTTCAACTGTATATCTTCGGCATAACTCACCTGGGGAATACCCAACCGCTCGGCGGTTTGAGGGCCGACTTGAGCGGTCTCCCCGTCAATGGCCTGCCGGCCGGTGATAATGAGATCGAAATCCTTACGCTTCAATTCGGCGGCAATGATGGCGGCGGTGGCGTAAGTATCGGAACCGCCGAACTCCCGCGCGGAGATAAGGGTGGCGGAATCACACCCCATGGCCAAAGCTTCACGCAAGGCGACGTCGGCCTGGGGCGGCCCCATACACACCGCGGTGACGGTTATGGCGCTATCGGCGTCCTTTAAACGCAAAGCAACCTCAAGGGCGGCCTTATCGTTCGGATTGACCATACTGGGAACCCCTTCCCGGATCAGAGTATTAGTCTTGGGATCCAGGCGCACCTCGGTGGTATCGGGAACCTGTTTGACGCATACCGCTATCTTCATGGTATTCCTCCTACTTTATTTTCATAATGCCCGAGATCACCATCTTCATAACTTCGCTGGTGCCCTCGTAGATTTCAGTGACTTTGGCGTCCCGCATCATCCGCTCCACCGAATACTCTCTGGCGAAGCCGTAACCGCCCATCAATTGCACGGCGGCCCGGGTTACCTCGTTGGCAACATCGCTGGCGAACAACTTAGCCATGGCGGCATGACTGCCGATAGGTTCCTTTTTGTCCTTGGCCACAGCGGCTCGATGCACCATGAGGCGGGCCGCGTCTATCTTAGTCTGCATCTCGGCGATAACGAACTGGGTGTTCTGGAAAGCGGAGATAGGCTTGCCGAACTGCTTGCGTTCCTTTACGTATTTGATGGCTTCATCCAGCGCTCCCTGGGCGATACCCACCGCTTGCGCGCCGATGCCGATCCGGCCGGCGTCCAAAGCGGTCATGGCGACCTTGAAACCATCGCCTTCCCTTGCCAGCCGGTTTTGAGCCGGCACGCGCACTCCGTCATAAGTGACTATGCAGTTGCTGGCCGCCCGGATGCCCATGCGAGGAATGCTGGGCGAAACGGAAAGGCCCGGCATCCCTTTTTCCACAATGAAAGCCGACATGCCTCTGGCGCCTTTTTCTCTGTCGGTGATGGCGAATACCACGAAGACATCGGCAAAGCCGGAGTTTGTGGTGAACACCTTGGCGCCGTTGATTACATATTCATCCCCGTCCAGCACAGCCGTGGAGACCGCCCCGGCCACATCGCTGCCCGCGCCCGGCTCCGTAAGGGAGTAACAGCCTATTTTGCCGCCATCGACGAGAGGGCGCAGGTATTTCTGTTTTTGTTCCTCGTTGCCATATTCATTGATGCAGTAGCAGCACAGCGAGGTATGCACCGATATGGTAATACCGCTGCTGGCGTCCACTTTTGACACTTCTTCCATGCATAACGCGTAGGAAAGAGTGTCGCCCCCGCCGCCGCCATACTCGGCTGAGTAAGGAATACCAAACAAACCGACGGCCTGCATTTTCTGCAAAAGCTCTTGGGAAAACTCTTCAGCCTCGTCCATTTCGCTTGCCAGCGGCTTAATCTCCGTCTGCGCAAAATTTCGGTATAGCTGCTGCTGCAACTGATGTTGCTTACTGAGGGTAAAATCCATATCCAACTAATCCTCCATTTCTCAGGTTTTAATATTTTCTTTATTCTTTGCCGAAGCCGTAATAGAGCGTGCCGAGGATGCCGCAGACAATGGCCGGAACGGCCCAGGCGAGGCCGAGCGCGGAAAATGGAAGAACTTCTATGACGGACGTCATATACGCTCCGATACCTTCATTTTCGCCCGGAATCGCGATCATGTCGGCGAAGCCTACGACGAGGGTGCAGTAAGTCGCCCCGAGAAACGTGCCTCTGTTCATCCAGCGGCAGCGAAACACGTTCAGCAGCACGAGAACTATGGCCGCGGGATAGATGAAAGCGAGAATGGGCTCGGCGTAGTGTATGATCGCGTCAACGCCCATAACGGAGAGCCAGGCGGATATGACGCAATTTGCTATGACGCAGACCTTATAAGGCAGTTTTCCTTGCGTCACTTGGCTGAAAAAGAACGATGTCCCGGCCGCCAGGCCGATAGCGGTGGTCAAACAGGCGAAAATCGCGACGCAGGCGAGCGCAAGCGAGCCGTAGTCCTGAAAGAGCCCGTCCACGAGGGCGATCAGGATATCTACATTGCCCATATCGCCGTCGAGCATGCCCGACCCCGTGGCGCCGATGTAGAGCAATCCTCCATAGACGAGAAGAAGGCCGAGTCCGGCCAAGGCGGCGCAGCCATACGCAACAGCGGACTGGGCGCGGCGATCGTCGGGCTGGAGCTTGGAAATCGTGGCCATAATCGCCCCGGCGATAACAAATCCGCCAAACACGTCCATGGTCTGGTATCCGTCTATGAATCCGGATTGAAAAACAAAAGCTCCGGGGACGCCGGTATCCGTTGGGACTCCAAGCGGGCGGAGGACGCCCTTCACTATGATGACGGCCAAGACAATCAAAAGAACCGGCGTGAGATACTTGCCGAGTTTTTCCATAACCGTTGAAGGGTTTATGGAAAAATAGGCCACGATGACAAAGTAAACGCAAGAGGTCAGGATTTGAGGAGAGGGACCGGCGATGGTTATAACGCCGAGTTCGTGAGCCGTAGCGGCGGTTCTGGGAACACTGATCAGAAGGCCGGTGCACAGCATTATCACGGAGGTAAACAATATGGAAAACGTTTTTCCCATGTCGGACGTGATGCCGTCCTCCTTTTCTCCCACGCGAACAGCCGCCGTAAAAGACAGTACGGGAAGCAGAACCCCCGACAGGAGGAAGCCGAAAAGAGCAGGCCCCCACTCTCTGCCGGCCAGCAAGCCTATCGCCGGCGGGAAAATCAAATTTCCGGCGCCGAAAAAAGCCGAAAACAGAGCAAAACCCATGATGATTGTGTGCGTAATAAAGCTCTTACCTGTGTTCATGCCGTACCTCCATGTAGTTATCACAGAAACAACAATACCGCCTGGAAAGCCGGTAACCAAGTCTTTGTCGCGATAGCAATTATATTGGACAATCTTCAAAAAAAATAGTAGTATCTTTTCAGGACCATGTTTTCCCAGACGATCAGGGTATGTGGTTTGGCGGTGTAAATTTTTATACAATAATCTTCATTAATTATTTTAAGGAGGAAATTACAAATGATAGGGGAAAAAGTCGTACTGCGGGTTCGTATGGGAGCCGGTGACGCGCATTATGCAGGCGAACTGGTGAATGGTTCGCGCCTTCTTGATTTTTGGGGAGATGTGGTTACCGAGCTGTGCATAAGAGTTCACGGTGACGAGAGCCTTTTCGTGGGTTACGACAACGTCCAGTTTTTAGCTCCCGTTTACGCGGGCGACTTCATGGAGTACGTCGGCTGGATTGAAAAAATCGGAAACACGTCGTTAAAATGTCATTTCGAAGCGTACAAGTATATCAGGCTTACTCGCAATCCCAATGAAGCCAATTCGGCCGCGGAAGTTTTAAAAGAGCCTATTTTGTGCGGCAAGGCAACCGGCACCGCCGTTGTGAAAAAAGAATGCCAGAGAGGGTTGCAGGATCCTAAATTTGCGCATTGAAATCACAGAGGAGGGATAGCTTTGGGAGCTCTTGACGGACTTAAGGTTTTAGACCTGACACATGCGTATAACGGCCCGTTTGGCACTATGTTGCTGGCGGACAACGGCGCTGAGGTCATTAAAATTGAACCCCTCGGCGGCGATCAGACGAGAGCGTGGGGGCCTCTTGATGAAAAGAGCGGAGAAAGCGGTTATTTCGCTTTTTTGAACAGGAACAAAAAAGGCGTGACGCTGAACCTGAAATCTGAAGAAGGAAAACAGCTCTTTCTTAAATTGGTAAAAGACGCGGACGTTGTTATCGAAAACTATCGGCTGGGAGTCACAAAAAAACTAGGCATAGATTACGAAGCGCTAAAAGCAATAAATCCCCGAATTATCTATGCTTCCGGCACCGGATTTGGTCAGTACGGCCCCTTATCGCACCGTCCGGCGTATGATATCGTCTCGCAATCTATGGGAGGAATCGTTAACATCACCGGCTTCCCGGATTCCCCGCCGACAAAAGTCGGGCCTTCCATTGCCGACAATGTAACCGGAGTTCACCTGTGCCTGGGAATAATGATGGCTCTCTATAACAGGGAACGCACCGGAGAGGGACAACACATCGACGTTTCCATGACCGACACAATCTTTACCCTGCTTGAAAACGCGGTCGTAACAACCACCATGACCGGCGTAATCCCGGAACGCGAGGGCAATATCGATCCTGCCATCGCTCCTTTTGACATATACGAAGCGAAAGACGGCTATGTGGCTATCGGCGTCGGCAACGACAAGCTGTTCGAAACATTTTGCAACGCCATTGGCATGCCCGATCTGGCAAAAAACCCACTGTATCTGACCAACACTTTGCGGTGCGCAAACTACAAAAGCGGCCTGAAGGATACCATTCAGGAATGGGTGTCGTCCAAAAACAAGGCCGACATAGAAAAGCTTTTTGAGACCGCCGGAATACCCTGCGGACCGGTTTTGAACATGCAGGAGGCAATAGACCATCCACATATCGTCGCCAGAGAAATGATTGTGGATGTGACGCACCCTACTATCGGTAATATGCGCATTCAAGGATGTCCGATCAAATTTTCCCGCACACCCGGCAAAGTGAAGGCGCCGGCGCCACTCCTTGGGCAACACAATAAGGAAGTGTTCGACCTGACGGATGAACGGTT
>WRKN01000149.1 GCA_009778055.1 Synergistaceae bacterium | reverse complement strand
GAGTTCTTGAGGTAAAGATTATTTCCGATAAAACGGGGAGAGAGATTGCCTCTTTCCTGTCGGAAAAAGGGATCGAAGTCACCGGCGTCACGGCGCAGAGCGTCGAAGGCAAAGTATCCGGGGAGAGAAAAAGCGGCCCCTAGCAGAAGAATACTGCTGGGGCTATGAGAGGCAGGATATAATGAAGCGGATTCCTTAGAGTGGAGGAGACGTTGATAATGCTTTATGACACCAGCCTAAATTTCATCAGAGCCACAGCGGAAGAGTACGGAGCCTCGCGCGTACTGCTATTCGGATCGTGCCTTACAATGTCGGAGGGCGAGGCCGGTGATATTGATCTCGCGGTGGGGGGCTTGTCTTCGGACGACTATCACGACTTCTGGGATCGTCTCCTTTGGGCCGACGAACTAAATGGAAAGACTGTCGACGTGATCCGAATCGAAGATAATGGTTTCCTCGTTCCTATCGTGCTTGACCGGGGGGTGGAAATATATGTTGCAGAAAGATCAAAAACAGTCACTCTTGGTTGTGTTTGAGAAGAGCGAGCAGACCATGAGCGAACTCCGCGACATCGTTCTCAACATACCATCCCCCTGGCGTATGACCATCTGCGCTGGAGCGGGAAAATTGCTTGGCGACCTCTACATGATTGAGATCGCAATCTATGAAAAGGTCGAAGCGCATATCAGGATAAAATACCCTGAACTTGCGAGCAAAATGAACTGACGGATTTTCCGTTTCCTACTCTGCCGCCCGTTTCCTACTGTCGGTCACACGGCACAGGCGGCAGAATGCCGCCCCTACGAACCATTGCACGGAAATTTTGCTCAAAAATCTTCCTCCTTAACAAATCCCGCTATCCTTGATATGATGAATTATCATGTTAACTTTATAAAGTTATGGAGAAATGAAATGAATGAGAGCGGGTATGAGTATGCGGGGAAACTCAGCGACGCGCTGGCAAAAATCACGAAATTGCCGGCTCTCTCGGCTGGGATATTGGAGGAAGCCGCCAGTGTGATAGCGCAGGAAGGCTGTCGCGCGCTGAATACGGATCGGGTCGGGATATGGAGCACGACGGAAGAGGCCAAAGTTCTCAAAAGCGTCGCCTACTATGACTGCGCTGCCGGGAAACACGCCATTCAGGAAGATTTCGACTTGACGAACCGGTCGCGGTATGTAGGGTTTCTCTTCTCGGAGCGCCTGATTGTAATAAACGACATCAGAAGCCCCAACGTGCTGTCCGATTTGGTAGACGAGTACGGCCCCAATATATGCTCGCTCCTGGACGCCCCCATCCGCGTGGGCGGCAAATTGGCAGGCGTCGTCTGCATCGAGCAGGACCGCTGTGAAAAATTTCCTGAAAAACGCGTATGGACGATAGAAGAACAAAATTTTGCCTCTTCCCTTGCCGACTTCATGGCCCTTGCCTTTGAAAGCGCCGAACGCCGTCTCCTGATGCGCCGTACCGAGACGATGATGAGCAATCTGCCCGGCATGGTGTATCAATGCCTCAACGACCCGCCACATTTCACCTTTACCTTTGTCAGCGAAGGCTGCAAAGCTCTGACGGGTTATTCGTCGGAGGAGCTTATGGGCAACAGCGCGTTAAAATTCCTTGACATGGTTCATCCCGACGACGTCGACCCGCTGGAAAAACTGAACGCGGAAACGCTTTCCATCGGTTTGCCGCTGGAGACCACTTTCCGGTTGGTTATGAAGGACGGGAGCGTTAAATGGATTTGGGAACGCAGCCGCGTGGTGGAGAAAAAACCGGACGGCACGCCGCACCTCCTTGAAGGCTTTTACACCGACATCACCGAACAGCGGCGCTTGGAGGCCGCCGAGCTGGCCAACCGCGCTAAATCCGAGTTTTTAGCGAACATGAGCCATGAAATCCGCACGCCGATGAACGCCATCCTGGGCATGACCGAACTTGCGCTGCGCAGTTTTCCGCAGAAGTCTGTACTCGAGTATCTGAGCAACATCAAAAACGCGGGCAAGCAACTGCTGTCGATCATAAACGACATTCTCGACTTTTCCAAAGTCGAAGCCGGGGCGCTGGAGCTGATGCCGGAAAAATATGACATCCGTTCCATGATAAATGACATCGCGACCATGATTCACGTGCGTATCGGCGACAAACCCCTTGACTTCATCGTTGACGACGACCCCGGTATGCCGCGTGAGATGATCGGGGATATGACGAGGATAAAACAGATCGCGATCAATTTGCTGACCAACGCCGTAAAATTTACGAAAAAAGGCAGCATTGTATTCTCAATCGGCGCGGAGCCCGCTGACGGTTCCGGCGCCTACAAGCTGAAAATTTCCGTGCGGGACACCGGCATAGGCATACGCAGCGAGGACGTCCCATTGCTGTTCGGCAATTTCTCTCAGCTTGACACCCGCAAAAACCGGTCTATCGAAGGTACGGGGCTGGGGCTTGCCATCTCCAAAAATCTCGTCAAACTGATGGGCGGAAAAATCAAAGTGGAGAGCGAATATGGCGAAGGAAGCCATTTCTCGTTTTATGTGATGCAAAAGGTGGAAAATTCCAGGCCGGCGTACGAAATTTGTCAGGATGACAAGCGCCGGGTGGCCGTTTGGCTTTCAAACGAAGAAAAATCCCGCGCGCTCGTGAATAAACTTGGAAAAATGGGAATTCCCTGCGGTATCATACACGAGCCGGCTCACATTGCCGGCTATTCGCACGTATTTTTCGATTTTAAACGCCACCCGGAAATACAGAAAATCCCATGCCCGGACGCAAGGCTGCTGGCTGTCGCGCGCGGGCTTATGGTCAATGAAAAAATGCCGCCTTGTGTGGAAACTGTAAATAACCCGCTTACGACCCTTGTGGTGATGAGGCTGCTCGATGAAAAAACGAACGGGCGGAGCGACAGAGGCAAAGAAGTTGAGGAAACCACAATACAGCTCCACGGCGCGCGTATTCTGGTGGTTGACGATAACGACGTCAACCTGATAATAGCGGAAGACGTTCTGGCCGGTTACGGCGGCGAGGTCACAACGGCGGTGTCAGGCTCCGAAGCCATCATGTCGGTGGAACAAAACGACTACGACATAATATTCATGGATCATATGATGCCGGAAATGGACGGAGTAGACGCGACGAAAATCATCCGCTCTCTGGCGGAGGGGAAATACCGGGAGCTGCCTATCGTAGCGTTGACGGCCAACGTGGTGGGCGACGTGCGCGATATGTTCCTGGAGAGCGGCATGAACGATTTCCTGGCAAAACCCCTGGATCATGCCGAAATTGAGCGAGTCCTGCGGCAGTGGATTCCTCCAGGTAAGTGGAGCAGCGTCCGGCGCGATGAGCTGAATCAGCAGGTTAATCTTCAAGCGTAGCTTGCAGGTTGACAATCACTTTCTCCAGCTTTTCGTTGCGCTTGTCTTCGGACGGTTCGTCCTTTGCTTCTTTCAGGGCGTCCAGCAAGAACCGGACGTAGCTTTGAAATTGTTTATCTGTCATACCCATAATTACTAACACCCGATTCCCAGGGCGCATAACCGGCGGCATACCTCGTAGGAACTCAGGGGGGTGACCGCCAGGGCGATGTTTTCTTCCCGGCACTTTTCGGCCATGTCATCCAGCGGCATACGGCCGGAGGAGAGGATGATCATGGGCAGTTCCTTCAGCACAGCGACGGCAACGACGTTAATGTGCGTCTGTATCGTCACCCACAGCCAATTCCCGCCGGCTTCGCCGAGGATGTGGCTCAAAAGATCGCCGACTATCACTCCCTCGATTTCGCGCGCGCCGTCCCCCGGATGTGTCACTTCAAGCTCCAGCGCTTCACAGATTTCCGCTATGTTCATTTTTCGTCAATAATCGTAGTATTTCAGCCCTTGAACGTCGAGGGCTTCGAGCACTGAGAAAGTCCTGCCGCGTACCTCCAGTATATAGACGCGTCTGAAAGCCGGCCTGTGCGTCTCGCGGTCAATGTCGAACGTCTGGTTGCCGAATGGAATCCCGCTGACGTTTGCGAGGCTGGCGAAAAATGCCTCCCTGTTCGGCTGACCGGTTATCCTTGGAAGGGCGGCAAGCCCCTTGGTCAGCCAGATCGTCAGCGCGTTCGCCCGCCCGGCCGCTACTATATCGGGCACCGCCAAGGTGCGGGTTCTCCATAGATCCCGCCTAAGCTGCTCGAACCCCCCCCGTTCCTCCAGGTACATGTTTTGATCCGCGAAAATCATGCCGTGGAACGAGAGAAAGGACCTGTCCGGAGCGCCTCCGTACCAGAGCCTGTAAGGGGATTGGTAGCCCGCCGTAATGCCGTGCCATATTTCCTTGCTTCCCATTCCTCCGATGTAGCTTATCAGCACTCCGTCGCTGGCGTCCCTGATTTCCCGCTCGACAATGGAAAAGGAACTGACGACCGATGCGTCCTGCCAAAAAGGCATGGGCCTGAATCCCTCGTCAGTGAAAAGATCGAAACAGATTTTCGCCTCGCGCTCCTCGTTCAGCGTAAAACGCGCTCCTATAATTCCCAGCCGAGCCTCGCGCGGGAGCGTCAACCGCGCGTAATCGGCGAACGCCCGGCATCGGAAATCTTGAAACAGATCCAGCGCGAACACGAAAGGCATTATGCGACCCCGCCTGAAAAAAAATACGTTTTCGCCTCCCCCCAGCATCAGGGGAACTCCGCTTGCCGCCGCCCTTTCGGCCAGCAGGCCGTCTACCCGGCTCGAAGCGAAGCTGAAAATGGCAATCGTGCGCGGCGTCATCGGAAACGTGTATGACTCAGCCGACTCCTCCGTTAAAGGAGGCAGTAAAATGAAATCGATATCGTGCCCGTGGATTCCGTCACCCATTTCCGAGACCTCGCGGCGGTGCCATTCAAGCGTATTTTTAATTGACGTCCCCGCGTCTTTGTCCCATCCGTCGTCCGGAGGAACCACTAAAATGTCCCAGGTCCAAATGGATTTATCCACGTCGGTCTCCTCCGGCGAAGCCGCGCCGGCCTTTAGAGTTCCCGGCAGCAGAAAAAAACACACCGCGGCCAACACAAGCAGCGCCTTTTTCGCGCAATTTTTCATCCGCCCATGAGCCTCCTTGCTAAAAATCCAAAACTCCGATAGTACGAGTTATTATACTATGTGAAAAATGTGGACGGCCTCGGTTTGGCCTGTGTTACAATAAAAGTTCTTCGTTTTTTGATAGTTTTTGGAACGGGAGAATATATCGTGTTGAATTCTGATGCCACAAAAAATAATAGAGGACTTTTGGATGAGTTAAGGCGCTTTGTCAAGGCTTCCGAAGCCGGTGATTTTAACTTTTCCCTTGACCCCGACGGTTTATCGGACGAGGAAGCGGAAGCTGTCCGTTTGTTGAAAACAGCCCTCGGCAAATATCGTTCGTTTCTTGAGTACGATGTTATGAGGTACAAGCTTACATGCAAATCCATGGGTATGGTGATGTGGGATATGGACGTGGCGTACGGCGACCCATTAAACCCCAACAACAAAATCACGTGGTCGCAGGAATTGCGTCATGCGCTGGGCTTTTCCGATGAAAACGATTTTCCGAATGTTTTCAGCAGTTGGCTCGACCGCCTCCATCCCGAGGATAAGGAACGGGCGGTTGACACGTGCGTTGAGTACATTCTCGACCGTACCAGCGATGAGGCATATGAACTCGAATTTCGCGTTATGGCGAAAAACGGGGAGTACAGGCATTTCCGCGCGTTCGGCGCCACATTCAGAGACAGTGATGGAACGCCCCTCAGAAAAGCCGGTTCGTGGCTGGATATAACCGAACAGAAACAGACGGAGGAACAGCTTAAACGCCGTGAACTGATGATGGGTACGCTCAATGAGGCATCCGTCATTTTCGTTTCGCGCAATGAGGATACCTTTGAAGAAAACATGACGGCAGGCGTTACGCTTATTGCCGATATTGCCGGTATTGACAATATAACAGTCTATCGCAATTACAAGGAAGCCGGCGTGCTGCACGCGTCGCAAATCTACCGCTGGAACAGGGAGGCGGGCGGCACTACCAAGCCGACAAATATTTTTACCAATACTACATACACCCGGTACGTGCCAAGCTGGGAAGGGATTTTCATGGAAGGGGATACGGTAAACGGCCCTGTCCGGTTGATGCCGGAAACGGAAGCGGCTACGCTGGAAGCCTTCGGCACTTTGTCGGCGTTTGCCGTGCCGGTGTTTGTAAACAATGTTTTTTGGGGTTTCGTGCTTTATGAGGACTGTCAAAAAGAACGCCATTTTGAGAGCGATTGCGCCGACATGCTGCGGTACGCGGCGTTTTTGCTGG
>WRKN01000148.1 GCA_009778055.1 Synergistaceae bacterium | reverse complement strand
CGTTCTCAAGCCCGGCGGAGGCCCTGACGATGCTGTACTCGCCGCCGGTTTACGGCAAGCGCGACCCATCGGCGGTTATGGCCCCGTTCTTTTTCCTCTTCTTCGGCATGTGCCTTGGTGACGCCGGGTATGCTCTGATAATGTTGGGAGCCATGTGGCTGCTTTTCAAAAAATACCGCAAGATTCCTCCAAACATCAAGACTCTCATGTGCCTGTTCGTAAGCGGCGCGGTGGCGACGTTCTTTTACGGGCTATTTACCGGAGGCTTTTTCGGGGACTTCATAGACGCCTTTCCATTGCTGGCGTTTATGCGCCCGCTGAAAAACGCGCTGCTCGTAATAGACCCAATGCAAAGCCCCATGACCATATTGGGGATTTCCATTCTGCTGGGCGTGATTCAGCTTATGTTCGGCCTGGGGGTCGCCGCCTGGGACAAGCTGCGAGAAGGCGAGATAGCGGAGGCCATTGGAGACAAAGTGTCCTGGATTCTTTTTGTCGTCGGGCTCATTTTGTTCGGTTTAGGAAGCGCGGGCACGCTGCCCCCGGAGGTTTCATCAGCCGGGGCCTGGACGGCGGGAGCCGGGGCCTTGCTTATCTTCTGGTACGCGGGAAGAGAAACCAGGAACATTTTTATGAAAATAGGCGCGGGGCTCTACGCCCTTTACGGCAGCGCCGCGTATCTGGGGGATATTCTGAGCTACAGCCGCCTTTTGGCTCTGGGCTTGGGTTCGGCGGTCATCGGATCGGTCGTCAACATGCTGGCCTCGATGATAGCCGGCGTTCCCTACGTCGGCTGGTTGTTTGCCATCATTGTCGTCGTGGTGGGGCACCTGTTCAACCTGGCGATCAATACGCTGGGGTCTTTCGTACACGCTATGCGCCTCCAGTTTGTGGAGTTTTTCAGCAAATTTTACCCGGGCAACGGAGTCCTTTTCAAGCCGTTGAGGCTGCAGACGCAGTACGTTGAAGTTCTGGACGAATAGTTTTTCAGTTTTTCAGTTTTTTAGTTTTTTAGTTACGTTACGTTCTCAATCACGAAAGGGGAGCTTTTAATTATGGAACTGCTTGGACTCATGTTGGCGTTGTTTGGAGCGGCCATTGCCGGTGGTATGGCCGGGGTTGGCTCGGCTGTCGGAATCGGTGTGGCGGGCGAAAGCGCGGCCGGGGTGATGAGCGAGGATCCCGATAAGTTCGTGCAGTGCCTTTTGTTGCAGGCGCTGCCCGGTACGCAGGGATTTTATGGCTTCATCGTGGTCTTCATGGTTTTGAACAAGCTGCAGTTGTTCGCAACGCCAGTTCCCGTTACCTGGGTTCAGGGCCTTGCGATCTTCGCGTCTTGTATGCCGGTGGCGCTTGCCTGCTGGTACTCGGCCATTTGGCAGGGGAAAACCTCGGCGGCGTGCATTCAGATGATCTCCAAGAAGCCGGAGGCAATGGGTAAGGCTCTCGTTCTGCCGGCCATGGTCGAAACATACGCGGTGCTGTCCCTTCTCACGAGCATACTCTTGCTTACTTTCGGGGTCCAGCTCGGCTAGGGCGGGTGACGCAGCTATGTCGCTGGCCGATATAAAAGCAAAAATAAACGCCGAAGCGCAAGCCCAGGTCAAAACGATAGATACCGAGAACGACGCCAAAGTCTCGGCCGCGGCCAAGCGGGCCGACGCCGAAGTAAAGGCCGTTCAGGAATCTTACAGGGAACGTTTCGCCAAAGAAGAGCCGGAAATCGTCAGACGCCGTGAGATAGTGGCCAATCTTGACGCGGACAAGGTGGATCTGGGCGTGAAGCAGCGCCTGATCGGCGAAGCCTTTGAAAGCGCCTCCCGCCTCCTGTCGGAAATGCCGCGCGACAAATATCTCTCCTTCGTCGGAAACCTGATGAAAAAAGCCGTTGTCACGGGCAACGAGGTTCTTCTGGTCGGGAAAAACGAGCGCCATATCGACGGCGCGTGGCTGGGAGAATATAACGAGTCGCACAAGACGAGCATTGCGCTGTCCGCCGACCGTCTGCCCATATCGGGGGGCTTCGTGCTCAGAAACGGTAAGATAGACATAAACTGCTCCTGGGACATGCTGATTGGAGACATTCGCCCTGATATCGAGTCCGAAGTCATCAAGCGGTTGTTCTGAAAAGGAGGTGCGGCCGTGAGCTATATGTACGCGGTGGCGCGGCTGAGGGCGAACGAGAACCGTTTTCTGGACGCGTCGTTCTTCTCGCGCCTCATTGACAGCGCCACTCTGGAAGACGCGCTCAAAGCCCTGGGCGAGACCGTTTATGCCCAGTGGGCGGCAGGTTCTTCCGAAGCGAGCCTCGACCGGATTATCGACAGCGAGCTTATCGCCACGTGCGAGGAACTGGCGCGCTTCGTCCCGGACAAGGAATTGATAGGCATCTACAGAATGACCTACGACTTCAACAACGTCAAGGTCATTCTCAAAAGCCTTTTCAAGGCAAGAGAGAACGGCGAGCGCCGGTACGACCTCCTGTCAAAACTGGGCGCGGTTGACGCCGAGAGCCTTATTATGCTGATCGAGGGGGAAGAGTACGGCTTTTTGCCTTACGGACTGGGAGACGTCATCCGCCGCTGCCTGGCTGTGTGGGATCAGTCGAAGAACCCTCAGCAGGTGGAGTTGATTCTGGACGCGCATATGTTCGACGTGATGCGCGCCACGGCGGAAGAATTGGACGCCAAGCTGAAAACGTCCAACATCGCCCGCTGGGTCAGGCACAGAATAGACGCGGAAAACCTGCGCAACGCGGTACGGTTGCAGCGTATGAACTACGACGCCGCGTCGGCGCTGCCGTTTTTCCACAAAGGCGGAACCATCGGCCCGGATGGAGTGGCAAAACTCATGGGGGAACCCTTCGAGACGTGGGGCAAGTCGCTTTCCCACACCGACGTCGGGGCGGCTCTGGAGCTGGGGCAGGATAAAACGGACGTTCAGGCCGCGCTTTCCGATATTTCAAAAGCCCTGGACGATTACCTGATCCGTGTTTTGGACAAGGCGAAATACAGCGCCTCCGCGCCGGAGAACGTCATACTCTACCTTCTGCGCAAGGAAGAGGAGGCGCGGAACCTTCGCATCGCGCTGGTGTGCGTTGCCAAGGGACTGAATCGCGAGTTCGCAAGGAGGCTGTTGAGCCGTGGCCGATAAAATTTTGGGTGTGTCCGGTGAAGCTGCGCTTACGGGGGCTATGCCCATGGCCGCCATCGGGGATTATGAGATGGTTCTGCCGTTTCAGGCCGTGGGTATAAAGCCGGTCGTGCTGGACGCCGCTAAACGCTCCCAGTTCGGAGACATACTGGAAGGACTGGCACGAGAGGGTTACGCGGTCGTCTTTATTCAAGAGGATCTCTTCGTGGACTTCACCAAAAAGATAGAGGAGATCAACGACGCCTACGACACAAGCGTTTTGCCCCTGCCCGGCGTGCTGGGCAGCACAGGCGCCGGATTGGCCTCGATACGCAACAGCGTGGAAAAGGCCGTTGGAATGGATATTTTTGCGGAGAGGTAAGGAAAAAGCTCAGGAGGCGATAATAGTGCCAAGTGAAGGAAAGATTCAGGGCGTCATAGAACGCATATCCGGTCCCCTGGTGGTTGCCAAGGGAATGCTGGGCGCCGGCATGTACGACGTTGTCTACATCGGAGAAATAGGTTTGATAGGAGAGATAGTTGAACTAAAGGACGACACAGCGTCCATCCAGGCTTACGAGGAAACCTCGGGGCTGAAGCCGGGCGAGCCGGTGGTCTGTCTTGGCGAGTCCCTGTCGGTAGAGTTGGGGCCCGGCATCATAGAGCAGTTTTACGACGGCATACAGCGCCCGCTGGAGCTGATTGAGAAAACGGCGAAGAGCCACTTCATCTCCCGCGGCATCAACGTGCCCGCCATCGACAGGTCTAAAAAATGGAAGTTCGAGCCTAAAGTCAAGGCCGGCGACGTGGTCGAGGAGGGAGACATCCTCGGCGTCGTGCAGGAAACGGTCGTGGTCGAGCACAAGATAATGGTTCCCCCCGGCGTCAAGGGAACCGTCAAGAGCGTCAATGCGGGGGATCGCACGGTCGAGGAAACCATTGCCGTCATAGACGACAATGGGACGATTCACGAAGCGAAGATGCTCCAGCGCTGGCCGGTGCGCACGCCGCGCCCCGTGGCCAAGCGGCTGCCGCCCAACGTGCCCATGAGCACGGGGCAGCGCATAGTGGACGCGTTCTTCCCAATAGCTCTCGGAGGCACGGCTTGCGTGCCCGGCCCATTCGGTTCCGGCAAGACCGTCATTCAGCACCAGTTCGCGAAGTGGGCGCAGGCCCAGATCGTCGTTTACGTTGGGTGCGGAGAACGCGGAAACGAGATGACGGACGTCCTTCTGGAGTTCCCGGAGCTGGACGACCCGCAGTCCGGGCATCCCCTGATGAAGCGCACGACGCTCATCGCCAACACGTCCAACATGCCGGTGGCGGCCCGCGAAGCCTCCATTTACACCGGCATAACACTGGCGGAATATTACCGCGACATGGGGTACTCGGTAGCGCTCATGGCCGACTCTACCAGCCGCTGGGCCGAGGCCCTGCGCGAGATGTCCGGCCGCCTTGAGGAAATGCCCGGCGAAGAAGGCTACCCGGCCTACCTTGGAACCCGCCTCGCGTCGTTTTACGAGCGGGCCGGCCGCTGCATCGTCAAGGGCAAGGACGGGCGCGAGGGCTCCATCAGCGTTATCGGCGCGGTGTCGCCCCCGGGCGGAGACCTTTCCGAGCCGGTCACCCAGAATACGCTCCGCGTCACAAAGGTCTTCTGGGGCCTTGACGCCAACCTAGCGTATCAGCGGCATTTCCCCGCCATCAACTGGCTTTCCAGCTACTCCCTCTACACGGAAACGCTTGACGCGCACTGGAACGACCGCTTCGACGACGAGTGGAGCGGGCTGCGCATCGAGGCCATGAGCCTGCTTGAAGAAGAGGATCAGCTTCGCGAGGTGGTGCGGCTTGTGGGTATCGACGCGCTCTCCAAGGAGGAGCGCATGGTGCTGGAAACCGCCAAGTCGCTCAGAGAGGACTTTTTGCACCAGAACGCCTTCCACGAGGTCGATACGTACGCGTCCATGGACAAGCAGTTCCGTATGCTCAAGACCATCCTCCACTACCACCACGCCGGTATGGACGCGCTGAGAAAAGGCGCTCCCATGAACGAACTGTTCAACCTGCCGGTGCGCGAGCAGATCGCCAGGATGCGCTACCTCGAGGAAAAGCAGATCGACGACATCAACAAGCTGGAAAACACTATAAAGGATCAGATCAACGGAATCGTCCCGATGGGTGGTGAGCAAAATGTTGCCTAAGGAGTATAGAACGGTATCCGGCCTCTCCGGGCCTCTGATGATGGTCGAGAACACGGCGGACGTGCGATATGACGAGCTTGTCGAGATAGAGATGTCCAACGGGGAAAAACGGCGCGGGCGCGTTTTGGAGATCGAGTCGACCCGCGCTCTCGTGCAGGTTTTCGAGGGCACCAGCGGCATTGACGTGGACGAAACGAAAGCGCGCTTCCTGGGGCGGGTTCTCACTCTGCCGGTTGCGCGCAACATGCTGGGCCGCGTGTTCAACGGGCGCGGCGAGCCTATCGACGGCGGCGCGAACCTTATACCGGAAAAGAACCTCGACATCAACGGAATGCCGATGAACCCTTTCTCCCGCGACTACCCGTCGGAGTTCGTTCAGACGGGCATATCCACCATCGACGGGCTCAACCCGATGGTCCGCGGGCAGAAGCTGCCCATCTTCTCGGCAAGCGGCTTGCCCCATAACCGTATGGCGGCGCAGATAGCGCGTCAGGCCACGGTCATCAGCGGACACGAGGACTTTGCCGTCGTGTTCGCGGCAATGGGTATCACGTTCGAGGAAGCGTCTTTCTTCATGGAGGACTTCCGTAAGACGGGCGCTCTGCAGCGCACCGTGCTCTACGTGAACCTGGCGGACGACCCGGCCATCGAGCGCATAACCACGCCGCGCCTGGCCCTTACCGCCGCGGAGTACCTGGCGTTCGAGTGCGACATGCACGTAGTCGTCATCTTCACCGACCTCACCAACTACTGCGAGGCACTGCGCGAAATATCGGCCGCCCGCAAGGAAGTCCCCGGACGCCGCGGCTATCCCGGCTACCTGTACACCGACCTCGCCACCATGTACGAGCGCGCCGGGCGGCTCAAGGGCAAGAGCGGCTCGATAACCCAGATACCCATCCTCACCATGCCGGAGGACGACAAGACCCACCCTATTCCCGACCTTACAGGCTACATCACCGAGGGGCAGATCA
>WRKN01000147.1 GCA_009778055.1 Synergistaceae bacterium | reverse complement strand
ACTGAACAAAAAACTCAAAACCCCCTCCTTTGAATGTCCTTTTTCTTACAAATGGTGCGTTCAATTCCAAACCGAAAGGGAGGGATACATGAAACCAGTCTGGCAAAGGAAAAGCACGTTAGGCAGGTACGGTTTTATGGTTTTGTAAAGCGGTGTTGGAACTGGACGTTTGGGGTTGGAGATTTTGGGGCGTTCGGGTGGGGAATTTAAAGTTTTAAGTGTTTTAGTTAGCAAGGAGGAATTGATTGTGAGAAAGTTTTTGGTTGGTTTGTTGATTTTAACGGTGGTCGCTGGAGTCGGACGAGGCGCGGAAGCCGCCGCAATACGGTGGAAGGGGGGAAACGGCAACGATAATTGGCATGGGAGCGGCAACTGGAGCGTACCCTCGTATACCACGCAGGCGGGGGACGTCGTCGTGATCGAAGACAGCCGCGTGCACTTGACGACAGCGGCGGGAACTGTAAACGTAGACCGGATCGTGCTGCAAGGTAACGCGGTGTTAGTGCTGAACGGGAGCAGCGCGAAGTTAAACGTGAAAGGGAACGTCGACGTCGGGACCGGGGCGAAACTCGTAATTGGGAACGATACCGAGAGCTCACCCGCGGTGATAGAAGGTGACGTACTGACGATCGGGGGCGCGGTAACAGGTGGAGGAACCCTGGTGTTTAACTGGACGGGACCAACATCCGCTTTGGTCGCTCCCATAGTCACGGGAGCTATGTCGGTAACA
The DNA here is from genome assembly GCA_009778055.1 of Synergistaceae bacterium. Lineage (GTDB taxonomy): Bacteria > Synergistota > Synergistia > Synergistales > Aminobacteriaceae > WRKN01. The sequence continues at coordinate 5,610 of WRKN01000147.1, read as the reverse complement.
CATATTGCAAGTCATGCGGATGGTACGACTTTGTTCGATGGGACTGACTACACGGGGAACACGGATGTTAAAGGGGGCGCCCTACGCGTGGGGGGGAACTTCGTAAACGCGAAAGGCGCGACTCTTACTGTTGATGGTACCGGGGCTTGTTACGATGTGGGAGCGCGTCCAAAGACTTTAACAAACGATGGCGAAGTGAAGGTTCTCAATGGCGAAATCGAAGTCACCAGCGGCAGCTTCGTTAACAACGGGGTGTTATCTGTATCGGGGGCGCGCCAGAGTGGCGGGAGCGGAGAGATAAAAGTGGGCAAGGTAGTTGGCGCGCTTGGCTCTTTTACGAATAACGGGACTGTGGAATTACGCGGCAAGTTCGATAATGAAGGGGTCTTGAGGCTGAACTCCAGCAATTCGTTTAACGTGTGGGGTGTGCTTGAAAACCAGCGGGATGGGGAGGTCGTTATCGGGGCTAACGGAATGCTGAGTATTCGGCCGGGAGGAACGGTGACAAACCTTGGGACTATAAGCAACGCTGGCGCTTTTTACAACGCTTCGGTGTTCGACGACTTCGGAAAGTATGAGGGGAACCCAGTGATCCCCGGAGAGCCGCCCGTGACACCTCCTGTACCGCCGACTCCGGACCCTGACCCGGTTGATGTTGAGGTAGAAGATATTATTTTGGACAAAGTACCTTCCAAAATAAAGACCGGGGCACGAGTGGAATTGGAAGGGACCATCGAACCGTCCGACGCGGACGTAAAGACGATAACGTGGAGCATAACGGAAGGTTCGGAGCTTGCGACGCTTAATGGCTACGTCCTTACCGCCGGGAATGAGAAGGGTACCGTTGTGGTTCGCGCGAGAGCTGTGAACGGCAAAGGAAACGGAGTGGACGTCGATAGGACTAAGACGATCGAGATCGAGAGTTCCGGCAGCTCCAGCGGCTGCAACGTCGGACTTGGAGCTTTCGCCCTGGCGGCGGCGGCGCTGGCTTTGATTAAGAGGAAGTAAGCGGATAAGGCAATTCGGGATAGTTCGGATTGGAAAGAGCGCCGGGGGTGGTTAGTTTCCCCGGCGCTATTTGTTTGGATTGACGCGACATTTCACCGCTTGCGGGATTGACTAAAACGGCTTCTCTGCTTAAAATCATCTTCAGTTGAAAATCGCGTGAGCGGGGCGTAAATAAATAAAATCTTTGCGAGGCAAAATTCGTTTTTGCCTGGGCGGGGAGCCTTGGGTTCAGCGGAGGGAGGAAAAAATATTTTGTATGCGGTGATGGAAACCGGAGGGAAGCAGTATCGTGTGCAGGCGGGAGACGTTTTTCGCGTGGAACGCCTGGAGGGAGAGGCCGGAAGCGAACTCGTGTTCGATAAAATCCGCCTCGTGAGCGGCGACAGTTCCATGAAATTCGGGACGCCTTGGGTCAAAGGCGCGGAAGTCAGGGCCGAGATAGTGTCACAGGGCCGGGCGGACAAAATTCTGGTGTTCAAGTTCAAAAGCAAGAAGAACATGCGGCGGATGCGCGGACATCGGCAGTATTACACCGAAATCCGCGTGAAGGAAATTGTAGCCTGATTTCTTGACCGACGTAACGTTGTTTTGGGATAAAGCGGGCGCGGGCAAAAATCTTTTCGGGGTGGAGTCGCGCGGACATTCCGGCGGCGGCCGCAAAGGGGAAGATGTTGTCTGCGCGGCGGTTTCCGCGTTGATTCACTCCCTTTTCATTGGGCTGAGGGACGTGGCGGAAGTGCCTGCGGAGTGGGACGCCGACGCCTCGGTTCCGTTTATAAGCGTCAGGTGGCCGAGGGAAACCGCGGCCGAGGTGGGTCTGCTAACTATGACGACCGCTTTGTCGCTGAAGGAGATAGCGTCCCGTTACGGCGGGCATGTGAGTATTTCGGAGGTGTATTTGTCATGAGCGTTACAAGAGATGGTTTTAAGTTCGACATTCAGTTTTTTGCCCATAAAAAAGGACAGGGCAGTTCCACCAACGGGCGCGACAGCAACCCAAAGTACAGGGGCGTGAAGGTATTTGCCGGCACGGAGGTCAAGGCGGGGAGTATCATAGTGCGCCAGTGCGGAACCAAAATACACCCCGGCAAAAACGTGGGGCTGGGGCGCGACTTTACGCTTTTCGCCCTCGTTCCGGGGAAGGTAAGTTTTGCGGCGCGGGGAGATCGCAAGTACGTTTCTGTCGAAACAGCGGTATAAATTACGCGCATTTGAATCAGGAAATCGTGTATCATTCTGAGGCCCCATGTTTATGGAGCCTCATTTTTTATATTTTTAATTTTAATTTTTTTAATTCTTAATTAGGGGTGCGGACTTTGAAATTCGTCGATCTGGCTAGAATAATTGTCAAGGCGGGGCGGGGCGGCAACGGGTGTCTGAGCTTCCGGCGCGAAAAATTTCTGCCGAAGGGGGGGCCCGACGGCGCGGACGGGGGAAGGGGCGGAGACGTGGTCCTCCAGGCGGCGGGAGGGCTTGTCACGCTGGCCGACTTTGAATACAACAAAAAATTCCAGGCGGGGCACGCCGGGCACGGCAAGGGTTCCATGCAGGCGGGGAGGAACGGGGATGACATAACGGTTCTCCTGCCCTGCGGGACTCTGGTGCGCGACGAAGATACCGGAAAACTGATAGCCGACCTTGTGGAACCGGGCCAGCGATTCGTGGCGGCGGAGGGGGGGCGCGGGGGCAGAGGCAACGCCCACTTCGCGAACTCCGTGCGCCGCGCGCCGCGCTTTGCCGAAAAAGGCGACTCAGGAGAGGAAAAGACGCTTTTGCTGGAGCTGAAGCTCATCGCCGACGTGGGACTCGTGGGTTTTCCAAACGCGGGGAAGTCGAGCCTGCTGGCCGCGATAAGCGGGGCAAAGCCCAAAATAGCCGGCTACCCTTTCACGACGCTTTCCCCCAACCTGGGCGTACTTGCCGTCGATGACCAGCAGATAGTGGTGGCCGACGTGCCGGGGCTGATTGAAGGCGCTCACGAAAACAAGGGGCTGGGACTCCACTTTTTGAGGCACGTGGAGCGCACCCGCGTTTTGATACACGTCGTGGACCTCGCCGAAGGCGACGCCCTGGACAAGCTGGAGGTCGTGCGCCGCGAGTTCGAGGCGTACGGGACGGATATTCTCGCTCATCCGTACATGCTGGCGGGCAATAAGACGGACCTTCCCGGCACGGAAGAAAACGCCGCCGCCCTGAGGCGGGAAGCCGAGAGGACAGGCCGGAAGTGCGTTCTGGTCAGCGCCAAAGAGGGAGACGGAATAAAAGAGCTTATTGATGAGATAGTGGAAATGGTCAGGATTCACCCGCGTCCTTCAAGCACGGTTTCCCTGGTGGAGACGCCCGTGAAGCCGCAGAGTCTGAGGGGTACTGCGCCTCTGCCGGTCAGGGTGGTAAGGCTCGTTGACGGCAAAGGTTTCCGAGTCGAGCACGCCAACCTGGAAAAAGCGGTGGGGCGTATTGACTTCGACCACGACGACGCGCTCGTCAAGTTCGCGCGCCTGCTCAAGCGCCTGAAAGTCGAGGAGGCATTGGAGCAGTCCGGCGTCGCGGAAGGCGATAAAGTCTACATCGGAGAGGTTGAATTCGACTTTCAACCTGATAAAATAACAGCAGGGGCTTAGCCCCTGCACCCGATAGCTATCGCGGGCAGGCGGAGAAGCGCTTGCCGGGCAGCCTGGAGAGATGTGATTGGCGGTGACGCTAAAAGAGTGGCGGCCAAAGGTAACGGGTCCAGGGGGCACGCCCCCTGGAAAAATTGGTGTTATGGGGGGGACTTTTGACCCCATTCATTATGGGCATTTGCTGGCGGCGGAGGAATGTCGGCGGCAGTTGGGCCTGGACAGGGTCGTGTTCGTTCCCTCGGGAATACCGCCTCACAAGGACGGCAGCGTCGCGTCCTCGGAAGACCGTTATGCCATGACGCTTTTAGCCACGGCGGAGGTCAGGGAGTTTTCCGTGTCCCGCACCGAGATTGACCGGCCTCGCCCGTCCCATACGGTTGACACTCTGGAGGAATTTCTGAGGGACTGCCCGGCGGAGAGCGAGTTTTTTTTCATTACCGGACTGGACGCCCTTCTTGGAATCGACACGTGGAAGGAGTACGCGCGTTTGCCGTCCCTTTGCACCTTGGTGTCAACGACCAGGCCGGGGTATTCGGCCCCCGACGTAGATTCGCTGCCGGACGGAATCAGGCTGGGTCTGAAGCTGCTGGAAATCCCGCGGCTCGACATCTCCAGCACGGACATACGTTCCCGCGTGCGCGACGGAAAAGGAATCCGTTTCCTGGTTCCCCACCTGGTGGAAAAATACATCGAACACTGCGGTCTTTACAGAGAGCCGGAGGTATCGCGAAATTGAAGTTTTTCAAGATGTTTAAGATATTTGCAATCACTGTCTTTATTTTAGTGGCGACGGTCGGCGGCGCGGCGCTGAAGATCGCTGAAATTATACGCATCGAGCCGGGCCCCGCCGTCATTCCGGCCTCCGGCCGTGATCCGGCCGTTTCCGGGGACACGGCAGCGCCGCCGCCAACCGCCGACAGGCTTAGAACAGACCCTCTCCTGGGCACGACCAACGTACTGCTCGTCGGTTTGGACGATTTTGAAGCTGTAACCCGCGCCGACGCCATCGCTCTGGCTTTTTTCGACCTGAGGGGAGAGGCGGTGGGCATAGTTTCGATACCCCGGGACTCGCGGGTTCATATACCGGGGCGCGGCTGGGAAAAAATCAACCACGCCTACGCCTACGGCGGGGTGAACCTTCTGAAGCAGACCCTGGTGAACCTGACAAACGTCACGATAAACTATCACGTCGTGTTCAACTTCAAAAGTTTCCCCGCCATGGTTGACCTGATAGGCGGCGTGAATCTGTACGTTGATAAAGCCATGCGCTACACCGACTACTCCCAGAAGCTGTTCATCAACATTCCGCAGGGGCAGCAGCATTTGGACGGGAGGAAGTCGCTGGAGTACGTGCGCTTCCGAAACGACCCCATGGGTGACATAGGCCGCGTCCAGCGCCAGCAGAAATTCATGACGGCCGCGCTGGAGAAGGTTAAGACCCCGCTCATCATACCCCAGATTCCCAGCCTGGTCAGGGAGGTGGTGTCGTCTATAAACACCGACCTCACGCTGCTCAATGCCGTCAGGCTGGCAACGTACGCCAGCACGCTCAGGCAGGGGAGCGTCAAGTTTGCGATGGCTCCCGGTAGGGCGTCCTACATAGGCGGCCTGAGCTACTGGATAATCAACCCCGTCGAGTTGTCCGTGTTGATCCCAAAATTGATTGCGGGGGAAGAAAACTTGGAGTACGAGTCAGAGCCGGAAGCGCTTCCGCCGGCTCTGAGCGATGAGGCCGCTCTGGACCTGATAACCCGGATAGGAAAAATAGGCGTGCTGAACGGCGACGGAACCAGAGGGCTTGCGAAGGACGCGTCGCAGGTATTTCAGAAAATAGGCATTGACGTCCCGTTTACGGGGGACGCCAGGCACTTCGGCTACGAAACGTCGAACATCATTTACCCGTCGGAACAGTACAAGCAGGCCGCGGAAGCCCTGGCACAGCTCTGCGGCATTACCAACACGGCGCTGGTCAGGCGCGATA
>WRKN01000146.1 GCA_009778055.1 Synergistaceae bacterium | reverse complement strand
TGATTGACTTGTATGCTATTCTTTCAAAACTTAGTTCGCTATCAAAAAGTGTACTTTTTGATAGTTGGTAGGTCGCCTTTCATCAGTCGCCATCATCGTTTTGCCAGTTGTGTTAAAACCATCGAAAGGCTTTTTGATAGGACGTTTGAAGCGTATGTCGTGTGTTTGCAAGGTTTCAGGTGGTTTTGAGGAAACGGGCGGCAGGTTGCCGCCCCTACGGACAGGGCAAACACGATTGCTCTGGTTCGGACAGTTTCCCACCCGCCCTTTCATCTCACCAACCGCGACTCCCTTAAACGTCTGTAGAACGTGGCTTCTTTCAAGCCCATACGCATCAGAAGTATCTGAATCGGCAGTTTCCCCCGCTCCCATTGTTTTACCAGTGTCTCAAAATTATCGGGTGGCTTTTTGATAGGACGCCCGAAGCGGACACCGCGCGTTTGGGCGGCTGCGATGCCCTCGGCCTGCCGCTTTCGGATGGTTTCGCGTTCGTTTTGCGCCACAAAAGACAGGATTTGAAGCACGATGTCGGAGAGAAAAGTTCCCATTAAATCTTTACCGTTCCGCGTATCGAGCAGAGGCATATCAATCACGGCGATATCCACGCCGCGTTCTTTCGTGAGCACGCGCCATTGATTTTGTATGTCGTCATAGTTGCGCCCCAGCCTGTCGATGCTCTTGATGTAAATCAGGTCGCCGGGGCTCAGTTTTTTGGTGAGAGCTTTGTACGCCGGGCGCTCAAAATCCTTGCCTGATATTTTATCCATAAAGATTCGCGCAGGGGGTATTTTTAGCGCGTTCATCGCAATCATCTGTCTGTCTTCATTTTGATCGGTGCTCGACACGCGAACATAACCGTATATTTTCATTGTTATTGTCCCCTTTCAAAGCAAATCCGTTTCGAGTACCGGCCGGCCGGTTTGCCATGCCGCGAGTCTGCATGTCAGAGGGCGGTTCAGTTCCTTGTCACGAGAGGATAATACGCATGAGCGGGTCTTTGCACCTGATATTCAGCTACGCCAAACTCCGCTGTTTTTTTAAGCAGTTTTTATATCCATTCAAGCTATTATCCCGCTTCGGGCGACTCCTCCCGCCCGTTGGAGTCCCTCAGTGTGTTATACTTGAAACCGTGTAAACAACACACACGGGTTTTGATGGCAGGCAGAGCGGTGTTTCGCGCGCGAAATTTCTGTCCGCCGCCGTGGAGGAAAAACCAATTTTGAGGAGGTTTAAGATTTGGCAATCGTAAGTATGAAGCAGTTGTTGGAGTGCGGGGTGCATTTCGGGCACCAGACGAGGCGATGGAACCCCAAGATGAAGCCCTATATTTTCACGGAGCGCAACGGGGTCTATATCATCGACCTTCAGAAAACCGTGAGGGGGTTGGACAGGGCCTACGATTTCGTACGTGAGACATCGGCGGCGGGCGGGACGATTTTATTTGTCGGAACCAAGCGCCAGGCTCAGGATACCATCCGCGAAGAGGCGACGCGATGCGGGCAGCATTACATAAACCAGCGCTGGCTGGGCGGGTTGATGACCAATTTCCCCACCATCCGCAAACGCGTCCTCCGTATGGCCGAGCTTCGTAAATATGATGAGGACGGCACATGGGACACTTTTTCCAAAAAAGAAACCGCCACTCTCCGCAAGGAGCAGGCCAAACTGGAAAAATACCTGAGCGGTATAGCTAAGATGGACTCCGTGCCGGACGCCCTCTTTGTGATCGACCCCAGGCGTGAGGAAAACGCCGCGGCCGAGGCCCGTAAGCTGGGAATACCGGTCATTTCAATAGTAGACACCAACTGCGACCCCGAGATGATCGACTACCCCATTCCCGGAAACGACGACGCCATTCGGGCCATCAAGCTGATTACCGGACTGATAGCGAATGCCTTCATCGAGGGCAGGCAGGGCGAGGACGCGGTAGCCGACGAAGTTGTCGTCGAAGAAGCGAATGAAGCCGTCGAAAAATCGCCCGAAGCCACCGAAGAAGACATTATCGCGGTGAAAGAGCGCCTTCATGAGACATACGATTCCGATGCCGGTAGCGCGGAAAACGCGTAGCACGGGGATAAAGAGAGGAGAGCTTGTTATATGCCTGAGATTTCCGCCGACGTTGTAAAAGAATTGAGAGACCGTACCGGTTCCGGGATGATGGACTGCAAGACCGCACTTTCCGAGACGGGTGGAAACATCGAGAAAGCGATTGATTACCTGCGTGAAAAAGGGCTGGCCAAGGCCGCCAAAAAATCGGCCCGCACCGCCTCGGACGGACGCGTTTTCCATTACGTCCACACCAACTTCAAAATAGGCGCGCTGGTTGAATTGAACAGCGAGACCGATTTCGTCGCCAAGACCGACGAGTTTAACCTGTTGGGGCACGAGATTGCAATGCACATCGCTGCGGCGAACCCGCTTTACCTGAAGCCGGAGGACGTTCCCGAGGAGGAATTGGAAAGGGAGAAGGCCATCTACCGCCAGCAACTGCTGGACGAGGGGAAGCCCGCGAACAGGCTCGACCAGATTATCGAGGGCAAGATCAAAAAATTCTACGAAACCACGTGCCTTCTTGAGCAGCCCTACATTCGCGACCAGGACAAAAAAATCAAGGATCTCGTTGTCGAGCTGATAGCGAAAATAGGGGAAAACATCGTCGTTCGCAGATTCGCCAGATTCATGATAGGGGAATAGGGAACAGGCTTTGAAAATATGAATTTGTTTACATTTACTCTACTCCGGCGTGGATAAGCTTTTCTGCGCCGGAGAATTTTATGTACGTCATGGAGGGAGCGTCATGCCGCGATATGGGCGCGTGCTGCTGAAACTGTCCGGAGAGGTTCTGGCCGGCGGCGGGGATGAAAAAAGATTTGGCCTGGACTTCGAGGCGGTGCGCAGGATAGGAGAGGAAATAGCGGCCGTTCACGACGCGGGGGTCAGCCTTTCGATGGTTGTCGGCGGAGGAAACATGATACGCGGCAAGGAAATAGAGAAACTTGGCATAGAGCGGGTTCAAGCCGATTACATGGGTATGCTCGGAACGGTAATCAACGCGCTTGCCCTGCAGGACGTGCTGGAACAACTCGGCATCCCCACCAGAGTCCAGACCTCCATAGAGATGCGCGCGGTTGCCGAGCCTTACATACGCAGACGCGCCCTCCGTCATATGGAAAAAGGGCGCGTCGTTATTTTTGCCGCCGGAACCGGTTCCCCGTATTTTTCGACTGACACCACCGCCGCCCTGCGCGCCGCGGAAATGAACGCGGACTGCATGGTGAAGGGAACCAAAGTGGACGGCATATACGACTCCGACCCCAAGACGAACTCGGAAGCGCGGCTGCTGCCGGAGGTAACGTACAAGGACGCCCTGGTCAGGCGTTTCAAGGTTATGGACGCCTCCGCCTTTTCCCTTTGCATGGAAAACAAGATCCCCATCGTGGTGATGAACATACTGAAACGTTACAATTTGGTATCCATGCTTGTAAAAGGCGAACAAATTGGTACAATCGTCCATGAATAGGTATTGAATTTGGAGAAGGGAGGGCTTGAAGTGCCCAAAACCGAGATAAAAAATTTGCGGGAGAAGATGGAGAAAACGCTGGAATTTTTGCGCGGAGAGTATCTGGCAATCCGTACGGGACGAGCGCATCCCGGTTTAGTCAGCGATATCAAGGCCGACTACTACGGAACCCCTACGCCTTTGAAGCAAATTGCCAACGTAACCATCCCGGAGGGGCGTAAAATTTTGATCTCCCCTTTCGACCGCGGCAGCCTGAAAGCGATAGAAAAGGCTATACTGGCCTCCAGTCTGGGGATAACGCCCCAGAACGACGGGGAGTCCGTGCGCCTGACCTTGCCGGAGCTGACCAGGGAGCGCCGCGTGGATTTAGTCAAGATAGTCGGCAAAAAGGGCGAGGAATCCAAGGTCGCAATGCGCAATCACCGCCGCGACACCGTCGAAGTCCTGAAAAAAATGGAAAAAGACTCCAAAATTACCGAGGACGACCTCAAGAAATACAACAAGGAAGTCCAGGACATTACCGATGACTTCATCAAGAAAATAGACGATGTTTTCAAGGTGAAAGAAAAGGAGATAATGGAGGAATAAATTCAGGTTTGGCCGTGTCATAAAATAAAATTTGCAGGGAGCGATTGCGGGATGACGGAGATGAGTTACAGCTCACCGGAGTACGAGGCTTTCAAGCAAAAGCTGCGTAAAATAATAGGCCTGGATTTGAATTCCTACAAAAATCAGATTCACCGCCGGATACACATGCTGAAAGATCGCTGGAACGTCAAGACCTACGACGAATACTTCGAGATGATCAAGACGAACGACAGCAAGCTTCGCGAATTTCTGGATTACCTGACGATCAACGTTTCGGAGTTCTTCCGCAACGACAAGCAGTGGTGGAAGCTGCGCGATCAGCTCATTCCCGACTTGATCAGGAAGCGCGGCAACAAGCGTCTCAAGCTGTGGAGCGCCGGGTGCGCCACGGGGGAGGAGCCGTATTCGCTGGCTATCCTGTCGACGGTGTGCGGATTGGACACCTCGGTTCAGGTTCTGGCCTGCGACATAGACCAGGGGGCCATCGCCATAGCGCAAAAAGGCGAATACCTGAAACGGCAGCTCCTGAACGTGCCGCCCGAGTACATGTCCAAGTACTTCACGACGTCCAACGGAGGCGAGACGTACCATGTCAGCTCGGATATTAAACGGCGGGTTACGTGGAAACGCTTCAACATGATAGACGACGCGTTCGGAACCGGCTTCGACGTCATCCTGTGCCGCAACGTCGTCATATATTTCACCCCTGAGACGAAAGCGGCGCTTTACGTCAAGTTTTTCAACTCGTTGGCCCCCGGCGGTTACTTCCTGGTCGGCTCCACCGAACAGATTTTTGAATACAAAAAAATAGGTTTCGATAACGCCGGCCCGTTCTTGTACACGCGCCACTGATGGCGCGGGGAAGCGCGCGTAGGCATGTCTTCGACGCCGGAGCATCCGGAGCATTCATGGCTGACAGAATTAACGACATAGAAGAACGCATAAGCCGTTCTTTGCACGACAGCCTTAACGAACTCTACCTTCTGAGGCAGGACGAGGCGGAGCGCCTTGAAGACGTGAGGGAACGCTCGCGTTCTATTGTGACGGAATTGAGGGACTTGGCGGCGGCCATCGACAAGGCCAACAGGGATTATGAATTTTCCAGGGCGGAGTTGATAGACAGGGCAAAGCGCGGAGAAACCTACGACGAAAAAATCCTGTACGAGCGCGCATCGGAATTCATGAAAATGCGCGGCTCGCTGGAGGAGCGCTATCGGCTCCTCAGCGCGCAAAAAAGCGATCTTGCGCAAGAAGAACGGCGTCTGGAGCGCCTTGTCGTCAAAAGCGAAAACATGGGCAGCCGATTACGGATGGTGCTTAACCTTATTTCCGCGCCGGAGGACTTCACCGTGGCGGATGACGCTCATAACACCGAAACGATGCTGACCGCCTTTTTGCTGGCCGAACGTGAGGCCACCACCTTTGCCAGAGAGCTTCACGACGGCCCGGCGCAGACTTTCTCGGCCGTCGGGCTGATATTGGAGATCGGTAAGGAGTACATGGCGCGGCTGGAATACGAGTCGGCGAATAACGAGCTTAACCGCGCGCTGGAACAAGTCCGCAACGGACTCAACGAAATGCGCGCTTTTTTGTTCAGCCTTAGCCCAACCGGAATAGAAGACGGGTTTGACGTGCCGCTGAAACGCCTTGTCTTACAGTTACGTCAGATATGGGGCTGTAAGCTGTCGTTCACTCTGAACGGGGACATGAGCGACATACCGGCAAACGTGCGGACCGGCACGTTCAAAACTCTGCATCAGGCCGTCCTCAACGCCGCGCGCCACGGCGCTTCCGACATAAAGGCAACCATAACCTACTCCAGGAAAACTCTCAAGGTTCGCGTAACCGATAACGGAAACGGCTTTGACGTCGAGCGGGAAAGAAACGCCGCAAAAGAACGCTGCTCTTACGGCCTGGTAAACATGGAGGACCGCGTCAAAATGCTGGGAGGAAACTTTTCCATATCAAGCGTTATCAAAAAAGGCTCAAGCGTGTCCTTTTCAATTCCCATCCTAATTTAGGAGGAACAAGCCATGGCCATGAAAAAAAAGCGGATACCAATTTTATTAGTGTGCGTTTGCCTGCTTTCCAGCGTTTTTAGCGGGCGCGGCGAAAGTAAAACGATTTACGGCCCGGAAGGAGAGGGGGGCCGAGTTCGCTTTTACAACGGCTTGATATATACGGGCGATGCCAATAACCCGATTATAGAGGGTGAATTATGGACAGACGGAAACAGGA
>WRKN01000145.1 GCA_009778055.1 Synergistaceae bacterium | reverse complement strand
AAGGGTAAACGGTTCCGACGCCACCGCGATTCTGCCTGTCGTAAGCCCTTACCCGACGGTTAGCGTAATACCTGAATAGTCTCCCGGCGCAAACATACTACTGGGTATGTAGAGTGGCATCTTTCCAAGCCCCGTAACCGGGTCGATACGAAGAACAGAGGAGTCCCCGTCCCCGGTGGTGACGACTTGACACTCACCCGGCTGGTTATTAAGCTGATGAGGCGGCATAAGCTTTTCAAAAGCGCCTGGCGACGTCACAACATCAAATTCGACTACCTGACCCGGCAAAATAGGGTGGTTTCTCACGCCGGCCGCAGCGGGTTCCGCCTGGGAGATCGTTATTTTTCGTTCCGGGCTGATGACGAGGTCAAACTCAGGCACCTTCTGCAAGCCGGATAACCAAAGATCCCCTATCGTATACGTGCCCGACACCGTCGCGCTTTCTACCGTTATAGGAAGCCTATAGTCTGGGCCGGTGCCGGTGACAGTCCCTATTCTCACTGTCGCTGATCCCTCGCCTCCATCGCCTCCCGTAAAGGTGGCGGTGGGACTGGAAAGGCCGAAATAGGGAGTTGGCGAGCTGATGCCCGGCGCTATAAGCGTAAACTCTGCCACGCCGTGATTCTCGCTGCCCAGATTACGGAAAACCGTGTTTTCCTGCGGGAGGACCATAAGTTCACTGTATACCGTAAATAATACAAGTTTAGCGCTTGAGCCAAATTCATTGCGCGCCGTCACTTTGTAAGGCGTCGGCTTTCCTACATGATCCAATGTGGGGAGGAGGGCAATCTCGCCGTCGACGATTGCGCCCGGAGGAACAAGCAGATCTTTGGGCGGGTTCTGCCAGTTTTCCGGATTATACACAATTTTCCATTCAGCGTCGCTCCCGTCTGCTGTTGTAAATTCGCGTATTCTTACAGCGTCCTCTTCCTCCGGGTCAAATTCCAACAACGTATCGATGTCTTCAATTTCTGGCGGCTTTCCGTCGCTGTTCGCGTCGTCAAACACAACGCCCGCGAGGCTGCCGCCGGTGCCGAAGTGTACCTCGCCCGCGTTGACGATCTGCCCGACGCCGCGTTCGCCGACAATCCGCCCGTTTACATAGAGTTTGCCGCCTTTTTGTATGTCGATTACGCTGTTGTTTTTCATCGTAAAGCTGCCGGTGTTGTATTCAACTGTACCGCCGCTCTCGATAACAATCGCGTCCGTATGACCATGAACGTTTTCCGCCAGATTAAATTCACCGCCGCTGATGGTCAGCTTGCCGCCGCTCCTTACGGTGATGCCATTGAAGCGCACGCCGCCATGCACACCCTTGTCCTGGTCGCCGGTTACTGCCCCGCCGACGGCTGACGAAGCCGAGTTAAACTGGCCGCCGTACTCGATGACCAGTTCTCCGCCGTCCTCAATGATGATGGTGGAGAGCGCCCCCTGAGCGAAAAGCGCGGAAGACGATCCGGAGCCGATCGTAAGTTTTGACTTTACTATAAACCTGAAATATCGCGATCCCGCGGCAGTGCCCACATTGATGGTCCCGCTGGGCAACAAAAACTCATCGTCTTCTAAAACGAATGTGGTTTCATTGCTCCCTACCCACGGTGGTTGCTGCCCCGGAAGCGGGAAAAATATAAACCGATCATAGAACTGCGTTTGGGTTGTTACAAAAACAACATTGTCCCGTTTCCAAATACTATTGTCGACCGGTGGCGTGAAGTACGCGTCGACATTAGACGCCATCGGCATGATGCCCGCGGACAGCGGCGCGATCGCGGCCCGCGCGCCTTCTGTCTTTTCGTCTCCCGCGCCGTTCGTTTTTTCGTCTTCCGCGCCGCCCGGTGGGGTTTTTTCTTCTTCCTCAGCACCCCCCCTCGACTCGCCCGAAACGTTCGAGTTTTCGCCTGTTCCGCCCGCGCCTGAACCGTTCGCTCCGCCCGCGTCACCCGTTCCGCCGGGCGCGCCGTCGTTCGCCGCGAGAGCCGTGACCCCCGGCGCCGCGAAGGGCGCGAGCGGCGCAAAGGGCGCCAGCGCGATGATCAGGGCGAGGGCGAGCGCCCAAGCCAGCGTCTTTGAAAGTCTTTTTTTGTACACAGCAAATTCTCCTTTATTGAATTAATTATTCCCCTTACATTAACCGCGTATATTCAGCGGGATCATTTTAAATTAACCGCGTCTGTTTAGCGGGGTCATTTTATCCACGCGCGGTGTTCGCTCTGCTTGCTCCGCGTGTGTTTTTTTTTAATGATTGACGAGGGAGGGATTTTGTCGTATACTGCTGTATTCGATTTGAACCAACTTGTCAGCCTGTTTTTAACAAATTATGAAATATTTACAAACCCCTCCCTCGTGACTGTCCCGGGGCCTTTGTTACTGATCGTGCGTGTTGTAGTTGTTGGATTTTGGCTTCTTCGTGTGATTCGCGGCTTCTCTGTAGAGCAGTTCCCCATCTTCGGTTACCATATGCCATCTGTCACGGCAATGGTTTTGGCCGCGGCAAGCGCAACCGAGGCAGACCGAGTTACATTCAATCCACTTGGAAGCGGTGCCCGAGACATCCCACGTCCTTGTGCCGGTGTTCTTGGGGGTGAAAAAGCATCTGGCCATACTCGGCTCTGTCGAGTTTCCGCCTGCGGCTTTTTCGAGTTCTTTTTCGTTCAATTCGCCTTTTTTGTTGTTTTCCATTTCTTTTCTCCTTGTTTTTGATTTATCTTTATTTGCATTAACTTACTTGTTTCCTTTTGCACTATAGCCGTTCCTTGATGCCTTTCCAGTTAAATGTCGTGAAAAAGCAGGTGTCCGCGTCTTCGAGCATTTCCCCGAACGCTTTCGCGGCAATGGTGAAAAAGAATGTGCCTTTGTCAAAGTGGGGCCTGGAGAGGGCGTCCACGTTGCCGATGACCGCCCTTGGGGTTTCCCGTTGCAGTTCCCCCAGCGGGATGCGGAATATCGAGGCGCAGCCCGAGCACAGGGGCGCGATGACGTTGTCGTAAGCGCCCGTCCGGTATGAAAACAGCTGGATCAGCCCCGACAGTTGGTCGGGATTCGCGCAGAACGAAACCAGCGCCGCATCGTCGCCCGCCTCGTAGGGCTTGACGGTGATGCATTTGTAACCATCCAGCACATCCTGCGGTTGCCGATGCAACATGTCTTCGCCAATCTCCGGGTTTTTTTTGACCCGTTCGCCGACCGGGAAGTTTTCTCCGGCGCCATAGGAAATGAAGTGGCCGAAACCGCCCTTGATCTTTGGCACGCCGTCGCAAAAGCCCATCCCTCTTGCCGCACCGGGGCAGCTTAGGTACTGGCCATCAAACATTAGCGTTTCACCGTTTAAGGCACGGTTCAGCAGGGATAATGTGCACAGCCCGTTTCTTGGCCTGCTCGGTGTGGTTTCTGTATTTGTCAGCATCACCGATAGGGCTTTTCCCTCCAGCTTGAGTTCGTTCAATAGCTTGTCCGCCGTCATGCTTACCTCCTACGAAAATTTCTTGTTTTTTACGCGCTGTATGGCCCTTTGGCGCTATGTGTCGCGGGGCCGGCCGGCGTGAGGTAGTAAAGGTCGCCACGCTGAACGGCGGCGTGACGGGAGCCTCTGCAATTATGACTGCCGTAGCAGCGGCATTGCTCGGACGTGCCCGCTCTGCACAAGTCGCCGCCTATGCAGCGGATCGCGAAATACTGCCCTTCTTGAATGGCATCCAGCGGCCGGGCCGGGAGGAAGTTGCAGCGCTCAAAAACGACGCCGCCGGCGGCGCTTTCGAGTTCACGCTCGCCCACTTCGGTCTTTTTGTTTTCCATGTTTTCCATTTTCTTTTCCTTTCTTTTTTTAATACGGATTGACAGCGGGCGTTTTTTGTCGTATACTCCAATTAAAAGGACTGCCGCGCTCTACAGCGGCCAGCCCAAATTGACTGGAGCCGCCTAATGCTATTTAGGCGGCTATTGCTATCTTTTCCTGAAAATCAGGCAAAGCGCTATTCCAATAATAACTATGCTAACATAGATATTGATGATCATAGCACCACCCCCTTTCGGAGATAGCTGGCCGCCCACGGCAATCCTTGCCGTCATTGTATTCGATTCGAACCGCTTTGTCAACCTTTATTTAACATTTTTTGAATATATTTCCTTTCCGTGGGGCTGCGGGGGCGTCAATAGCTCTGCCTTGAATCATCCCGTTCATCCTCTGCGCGTTCATAGTAAAAGCAACTGTGCGCGCACCAATGGCTGTATACGGTCTTGTTGTCCTCATAGCGCACAAAGTTTTTCCGGTAATGATCACACCAGACCAGTTGCAGAAACCCGACGCAATCATAAGAGGCCTCTTTGTATTGACGGCACTTCGCGGGGTCGTAGCGGTTTTGTGTGGCCCCGCCGCTGGCCCCTTCCAGCTCTGTTTCTTGTAACTCCATACTTTTTTTGATTTCGTCTGACATCTTGTTTCCTCCCTGCCCTTTACAGCGGCGCCCCTATCACTCAGTTCACCCGATCGGGGTCATAGACTTTAGTCGGTTCTCCGTCGTGGTATCCTTTGTAGTCAAAACGCCCCATGGCGCAGCTGTGCTGGTAAGTCGGCGGCGCCAAAACTACTACTCTGTAATGGTCGCAATAGACCGATTTTATAAACCCGACGCACTCATAAATCGTCCGCGTAGCCTGACCGCACCTTACCGGGTCCCAGCGGTTTTGCGTCGGGCTGCCGCCCGCGACGGCTTCCAGTTCTTCTTCTTTCAGTTCGCCCGATTGCCGCGTACCCGCCTGCTCCTCGGCCAGCCGGTAATCTTCCGCCGTGATGGCAAAGCCGTGTTCGGCGGCCAGCGCGACGATTTTGTCCGCCTCCGCGCCGCTCGCGCCCAGTTCGTCCAGTTTGGCCATCAGGGCCTTGTCATTTTTCGCTTTTTCGATAAACGCTTTCATTTGTTCCATTTTTCTTTCTCCTTCTTTGTTTTTTTAATACGCATTGACAGCACTTTTTTTTTGCTGTATACTTCAGCAGATTTTATGCAATTTTATGCAATTGCCTCACCAGTGCATTTTGTCCTCATAATCATACCGGCCCATCGCGCACACAACCCGCCTCCGGTAGGGCGCGAACCGATACGCGTCGTAGTGGTCGCACCACCCGACGATTTCCCACACGCCGAAGCACCGACTATGCTCCCGCGTTATTTTTCCGCAGATACCCTGGTCATAGCGGTTTTCAGTCCAGCCCCAGCCGTCGCCGCCCGCGACGGCTTCCAGTTCTTCTTCTTTCAGTTCGCCCGATTTCCGCGTACACGCCCGCTCGGCGCCTTTCCGGTAGTCCTCCGCCGTGATGGCAAAGCCGTGCTCGGCGGCCAGGGCGACGATTTTGTCCGGCATTTTGTCCGGCGCCTCTTCGCCGACGCAGAGCGCGTTGAGCTTGGCCATCAGGTCCTTGTCAGTTTTCGCTTTTTCGATAAACGCTTTCATTTGTTCCATTTTTCTTTCCTCCTTAGTTAAAACCTTTGCTTCTATCTCCAATAATTATAAACGCCCATTTTACAGATGTGCCAGTATGAGCGGAATTCAGGGCCGTCCAACATTCTATAGTGGTCGCACCAAAGGCCCATGCCGAAGCATCTCATCGCGGTTGTTTTAAGCTTTTTGCACTCGTCCGGGTCCCAACGATTTTTGGTGTAGGTGGGAGGCGTGACGCCGCCGGCGACGGCTTCCAACTCTTCTTCCGCCAGCTTACCCGCTTGCGGACACGCCGTTCCCGCCGCGTTCAGGCAGTCGTCCGCCGTTACGCTGAAGCCGTACTCGGCGGCCAGGGCGACAACTTTGTCCACTTCCGCGCCGCTCGCGCCCAGTTTGTTCAGCTTGTCCATCAGTGCGCTGTCATTTTCCGCTTTTTCGATAAAGGCCTGCATCTGCTCCATTTTTCTTTCCTCCTTGATTTCTCATACCATGCTGGGGTCTTTCGCTTTGGTTTCCGTGACATCAAAGAAACCCATCATACACCGTCTGTACAGCTTTCTTTCCCACTGACTGCTGTCGTCGACGCTTCTTCTGTAGTGGTCGCACCAGTTGAGTTCCAGAAAGCCGACGCAGTTCAAATGCACGTCATTGTGCTTGGAACATTCCGCCGGGTCGTAACGGTTTGTTGTGGCCCCGCCGGCGGCGGCCTCCAGGTCTTCTTCTTTCAGTTCGCCCGTTTTCGGCGCTTTCATTTGTTCCATGTTGTAATCCTCCTATTTGGTGTTGTAGTTGTTGGCTTTTGGCTTTTCGGTGTGGTTCTTGTACTCTCGGGGCATCAGTTCCCCCGCGCTGTCCATCCGGTGCCATTTGTCCTTGCAGTGCGCGTGGCCGTGGCAGACGCACGTCACTATGCCCCCGCAGCTGGAAGCGCACTCCATCCAATAGGAAGGG
>WRKN01000144.1 GCA_009778055.1 Synergistaceae bacterium | reverse complement strand
CTCTTCCATATAGGCTTTCAAGGCAATATAATTCTCCGTAATGTAGCAATAATGCGCCCTGACTTGGTTTGCGAAGTTTTCCTTGAATTGCGGATGACTGTAGGGCGAGAACTCTCTCTTCAGCCAGCCCGGAACCCTCTCCGGCTGCAAAGTACAATTGTAAAACGCTCCCAAGGTAATGTCATAGGCGTAGAATCTTGCGGTATATTCTGTTTCGTTCAGCAGAGCTTCCGTGTCTTTAAGCGCATGCTCAGCCTTTGCGAAATCCCCCTGCGAAACCGCTATCCGTATCAAGTATAAGTGCGCTCTTTGCGCCAGCTCAAACTGCCCGGACGCGCACGCGCGAGCAAGGCCCTTAACGATAAAGGGCTCCGCCTCGCGAACGTCCCCCTGGTAAAACTTGAGCTCGCCCCGTGCCAGATCATCAATGCCTGCCATACAGCCGTTGTAGCAGCGGGACGCATGTTCCGCCGCGACGGCCAGGGCGTCAATGTACTCCTGCGGAGCGCCCTGTCTGGCGGAACCCACCAGACTGAACCACGGGCCCACCGGGTAACTGGACAGCTTACTCGATCCGGCGATAGATTTTTTTGTCAGAGTCAGGCATTCGTCCATCTTGGCGTAATAAACATGAAAATCGTAGCGGTCGTCCATTGTGCACATCAACTGCCGCATCGTGCCCCAAGCATAGTACAGGCCGCCCAAAGTATGGTTTCGCAACTCGTCGTCGGCGGGCAGCCGCAGTAATTCAGCCTCATAACGCGTCATCAATTCCAAAGCTTCCCGCCATTTTCCAAGGCATATGACGACACGCGCATGCATCCCGGCGAAAGAGGCCACCCCGGCAAACGTGTCGGGCGGCGCCCGGTTAAAGATATTTTCGGCGTAGAGCGCGATGTCGTGCGGCACCTGCAGAGGGAGATCATAGAAAATGGACACTATGGATTTGTAGTCCCCAATTTTTTCATAATAGCTCAGCGCGTCTATCTTAAAATCGTTACTGCTGCACCAAGCGGCCGCAATTTGATAAGTCCTTCGTTTTTCATCTTCGGTAAGAATCTCCTGCTTTGCGCGAAGAAAATCCAGGAACAGTTGATGAATCAGGTAGGCGCCGACATAGCTGTCGAAGCGGACAAAGGAACTCAGCCGCTCCAGTTCGGCTGTCAGGCTTTTGTCCTCTCCGGCCAGAAGGTTCACCAGGTCCGCCGAAAGATGATCCACCAGGGAAAGGCACACCAGAAAGCGCCTTAGCCGCTCGGAGGCCATATTGAACACTTGGGCCTCCATCAGTTGGAAGAGATTCTTCCTCGTTGCGCTCCTGACGTGGTCCGAATAGAGCGGCGATTTTTTCAGCGACCGCGCGATTAAGTTCACGGCAAAAGCCCAGCCCTTCGTTTCCTGCCATATTTCGCGCAGGGTTTGCGTTTCCAGGGATAATCCCTGAGCGCTCATATATTGGGCCAGCTCGCTTTCGGTGAAGTTCAGATCCTCCTCGCTTATGCGGGCGATAAGGCCTCTGACCTGCAAGCCCGCCAAGTTGATCGGCAGAGGCTCGCGGCTGAGAATGATCGTCGTCTTCCTGTTCGACGGCATGTAATATAAGACATGTTCCACAAAATCGAGCACGGCTTGGTTTTTCAGAAAATGAAAGTCGTCCAGCACCAGCGTGTACGGCTGTATACTGCGTTCATACAGGCGATAGAACTGTTTACGTTTTTCTTCCGTGTCGGGAAAGCCGAATTCTCTGTAGCCTTCGCCCATTTGCTCACTCACCTGCGCGAAAGCGTTGGCAAGGTTCTCCCAGGCGCGCGAGGCCACGTTGTCGCGGTCTGAAAGCTGCTCCCATACGACAGGGTGATTTTGCTGCGACAGAAAATCGGCGACCGCGCGTGTCTTACCATAGCCCGCTCCAGCGCATACGACCATCACTGGGCATTTAGCGGGTTCTGCGAGAAGCCGGTTCAGCCGCGGGCGTTTGAAATGAAAAAGATCGTTCGGCTCAGGCATAGCGCTCATAATTGTTCACATCTCCCAGTTACACCAGCTTCCGCTCGACGGCGATGCGTATGACGTCGGCGACGTTGCGAGCATTAAGCTTGTCGTAAATGCTGTTGATGAAAAGTTTAACCGTGTTGACGGATAAATTCAGGTTGGCGGCAATTTCCGAGCGGGAAAGCCCGCAGTACATATCGCGCAGGACCTCGCTTTCGCGCCCTGACAAGATCACCTCTCCGCTGACGCCGTGAGCCTTTTTATAACCGGAAATAAGCTGCGCGTGGCGCTTGGCGTAGGTGGCGGATTTCCGCTCAACCGCCTCCAGCCATGGCCTTGGAACTCCAAAACCCGGCTTGCGCAGAGCGGCGGCGGCAAGAGTGCGCATATCTTTGCCCATACATATGAAAGGCATGAGAATAGCGTTGGGCAAGGCCGTTTCATAGGCTTCGCTCAGCGCGGAAAAGGCCGCCTCTCTGTCCTTCGTTTTGAAAAGCACGCACGCCTCCATCGCGCCCAGTTCCACCCGGCCGTACAGAGTCGACTCCCGCCGTTTATAGTCCTCTATGTAGGCCAGCAGGGGAGCATAATTCTTCGTAATGTAGTAATATTGCGCCTTCACTTGGTTTGCGGAGTTTTCATTGAAATACGTATGAACGTAGAGCGAGAACTTCTCCTTAACCCAGCCTGGAACCCTCTCCGGCTGTAAAACATAGTTGTAATACGTTCCCAAGGTGACGTCATACGTGAAGAAGCGGGTGAGATACTCAGTTTCGCCCAACAGAGCTTCCGTGTCTTTAAGCGCCTGTTCGGCCTTTGCGAAATCCCCCTGTGAAACCGCTATCCGCATCATGTAGAGCAGCGCTCTGTGCGTCAGCCCAAACTGCCCTCGCGCTCGCGCGCGCGCAAGACCCTTGACGATGAAGGATTCCGCCGCGCGAACGTCGCCCTGGTAAAATTTGAGCTCGCCCCGGGCCAAATCATCCGCGCCGGCCATACAACCGTTGAGGCAGCGGGACGCGTGTTCCTCCGCACAGGCCAGGGCGTCGATGTACTCCTGCGGCGCGCCCTGCCTGGCGGAACCCACCAGACTGAACCATGGGCCCACCGGGTAACTGGACAGCTTGCTCGCCCCGGAAGGAGATTTTTTTGTAAGGGTCAGGCATTCGTCCATCTTGGCGTAATAAGCATGAAAATCGTAACGATCGTCTATAGTGCACATAAGCTGCCGCATGAAGGCCCAAGAATAGTATATGCCGCCCAAAGTATAGTTTCGCAGCGCGTCGCCCTCGGGCAGACGCAGTAATTCGGCCTCGTAACGCGTCATCAGTTCCAGCGCTTCCCGCCACTTTCCAAGGCACATGACGACACGCACGTGTGTCACGGCTAAAGAGTTCACCCGGGTAAAGGCCCCTGCCGGGGCGCGCCCGAAGATTTCGGCCGCGTATTGCGCGATGGCTTGCGGCACCTGCAAAGGGAGGTCAAAGAAAATAGACACTATGGACTCGTAGTCCCCAATTTTTTCATAATAGGCCAGCGCGTCTGTCTTAAAGCCGTTCCGGCTGCACCAAGCGGCCGCGATTTGATAAGTTCTGCGCTTTTCTTCCTCTGTGAGAATCTCCTGCTTCGTGCGCAGGAAATCCAGGAACAGATGATGAATCAGGTAGGCGTTGACATAGCTGTCGAAACGGACATAGGCGCTTTGCCGCTCCAGTTCGGCCGGAAGCCCTTTGTCCTCCCCGGCCAGAAGGGCGACCAGGTCCGCCGAAAGATGATCGATCAGGGAAAGGCACACCAAAAAGCGCCGGAGCCGCTCTGAAACCATGTCGAACACTTCCATATCCATCAACTGGAAGAAGTTCTTCTTCATCGCGCTGCGGGCGTACCCCGGATAGTTCGGCGATTTTTTCAGCGACCGCGCAATGAAGTTCACCGCGAAAGCCCAGCCGTTTGTGTCCTGATAGATTTCGCGCAGAGTTTGCTTTTCCACTGACAGTCCCTGCCGGCTCAGATATTGGCCCAGCTCGTTTTCGGTGAAGTTCAGATCGTCCTCGTGTATACCGGCGACAAGACCTCTGACTCGCAGACCCGCTAAACTGATCGTCGGAGGCTCGCGGCTGATAATGATCATCGTCCTCCTGTTTGACGGCATGTGATATATGGCGCGCTCTACAAAGCCAAGCACGGTTGGGTCTTTCACAAAATGAAAGTCATCCAGCACGAGCGTGTATTGCCGCTTTGATAAACCGTGGTCATACATACGATAGAGCTGGTTATGTTTATCCGCCGTGTCGGGAAAGCCGAATTCTCTGAAATCCTCGGCCAAATTCTCGTTTACCTGCGCGTATGCGTGTACGAAGTTTTCCCAGATGCGATAGCCCACGTTGTCGCGGTCCGAAAGCTGCATCCACGCGACAGGGGTGTTATGCTGCGACACAAAATCAGAAACCGAACACGTTTTACCGTAACCCGTTCCGGCGCATACCAGCACCACGGGGCATTTAACAGCCTCCGCAAGAAGCAGGTTCAACCGCCGGCGTTCAAAATGGTAAAGAACGTTCGGATCAAAGCGCATTTGATGCATTAAATCCATGACGTTTTTATCCTTTCAAAGCGATATACATCATGCGGCGAAAAATCATCGCTATAAACTAACGCAAGTTAGTTTAATTATATTATAAATTAACTAACGCAAGTTCGTCAATTCCCCCTAGTGAATTTTTAGGGTTTTTTAAGTAAGGATTTTTGGGAGACGTTGCGATAGAATAGCAGCATGTAAAATTGTAAAGCAAAGAGGGCAATGAAATTGAATAACGACCTGGAAAAGCTATCTACCAGACAAAAAATATTGGACAGCGCCACCGACCTGTTTGCCATGAAAGGATATACGGAAACTACCGTTCGTGAACTGGCGGCGGTGGTCGGCGTGAAAGAAGCCTCCATATACAATCATTTCCCCTCTAAAAACAACATACTGGAATGCATCCTTGAGGAATACCTGAAGTTCACCACTTCCTTCTTTGACCGGGGCAACCTTTCCGCGCTTAGAGAAAACCCGACCGCGGACAATATATTGTCCTGCATGAGGTTCTCTTTCCCCAAGGGCCAGGTGGATTTTTATCTGAAGAGGCTCTACGTCATACTGCAGGAACAGCACCGCAATCCCACCGTCCGCGCGTTTATGTGCGAACGGTACATCCTGAACACCGAGCAAACCTTCGAAATGATTGTCAATAAGCTGAAAGAGTTCAATGTTCTCCGTCAGGACACGGACCCCGATTTTTGGGTAAAAACGCACTCCAGTTTGATATATGCCTTCACCAGCCGCTTGCTGCTGGGTATCGGCGACAGTTCGCCGGAGTTCTCCGGCATGGGCATGATAGAGCTGCTGCGGAATTTATACGGCACAATGCTGAAAACATGCGGCGTTGAAAAGTAGGGGCGGATCGCTATCCGCCCCTTTTGCAGCCTATTTGAACGCAAATTTAAGCGAGTCGACGGAAACGCCGTTGCCTATGTACGAATTTTGGGGGAGCCTCGTTTTTTCCCCCACGCTGACCCACGAGGCGATCAGGGAAACTCCGTTCTTACAAAACCGGTCCGACACGAAAGCGGACGTGCCGCTTTCCACTCCTACCTCAGCCCCGTCCATGATGTGCGATCTGGAACCGACGATGGTCTTGTAAACTTTAGTGTTGTTGCCTATATAGACGTTTGGCATGATAATCGAGTCCACGACCTCCGCTCCCTCTCCTATGAAAACCGAGTCGGACAGGACGGAGCGGTCCACCTTGCCGAGTATGACGCCCGAACCTGAAAGTATGCTTTGGTTCACATCGCCCGACGAATGGAGGTAATATGACGAAAACGCCGCTCCCGAGGAGGTGTACACTTTCCTTCCTTCTTCGTTGATCACGAACCCCGGAGGGCTGCCAAGCAGATCCATGTTGGACTCCCACAGGCTATCCAGCGTGTCCACATCCCGCCAATAGCCGTCGAAGCGATATGCGTACATGGTTTCGCTGCTTGACGCAAGAATAGACGGAAAAATATCAAGGCCGAAGCAGGAGGCGGAGTTTTTGCACACGAAATCCGGCGTCATGTATTTTTTGAGCGTTGCCCAATTCATTATGCAGGCGCCTATCGAGGCAAAGTTGCTCCTGCCCGTCGCGGATTTTTCCTCGAAGTCAAGAACCAGCCCCGTTTCGTCAGGATACAGCAGCCCGCAGTGGTAATTGGACCGGGAAGATATTGGAGCGTACGCCACGGTGACGTCGGCGTTCTTCTTTTTATGGTAGTCGAGCATCACTGAGTAGTCCATGTTGTATATCCGGCTGCCGGAAAGGACGCACACGTACTTGGGGGAAAATAACTCTATAAAGTCGATGTTTCGATAAACAGCGTCGGTCACGCCTTT
>WRKN01000143.1 GCA_009778055.1 Synergistaceae bacterium | reverse complement strand
CCATATGTGCAACTGCTCGGCGGCGGCGGCGCGGAACGTGTCGGCGGCGGCCAGCACAACTTTTTTGCCGCGTTTCGTAAACTGCGCCGCCAGCTTCCCGGCCGCCGTCGTTTTACCGCTGCCGTTAACCCCGATCATCAAAAGCACAAGCGGCGGTTTGTCTGTCTCCGAGTCCAGGTCGAACGGTTTTCCCATGCCATCCACCGCCGATAGCCGGTCGGATATCATCGACACGAAAACATCTTTGAGAGCGTCTTTTGTAAGCACGTTCTTTTTTTTCGCCTCGCGCTTGAGATCTCCGGCGACTTTCTCTGAAAGTTCGCCCCCAACGTCCCCCATTATCAATCGTTCTTCCAATTCGTCCCAAAAGGATTCATCAAACGGTTCCGCGGTAAAAAGCGAGGCTATGCCGCTGCTCCATCGCTCTTTTACTCCTTTGAGGCTCTCCTTCAATTTGGCGAAAAAAGCCATTTACAGATCCTCCTTCTTTGCCGCCCCGGCGCTTCCGGAACCGGGGCGCTCGCGTCCGCGTCCGCCGTCTTTGTTTTTAGGACGGCGGCCATGAGCGCCGAACACCTGCGTTCCGCTCCGAAAGTCCTTGCGCCCCTCCCCTGCCGGCTCGTTTCCGGGCCGCTGTTCAGGCGGTTTCTGGCGTTCCTTCGATCCCTGCGTTCTCGTTACCTGCTCTTCCTGCTTACGCGAACCCGGCGGTATGTCCTTGTGCTTGTGCCGGTGTTTTTTCGCGGGCGAGCTTCCTTCCGTTTTTTGCAAGTTCCGCGAATCTTGCGGTGTTTGACCCTGCAAAGGCTGTTTTTTCCCCCCGGCCCTTTCTGTCATGTGCTCTTCTAAGGATTTTTTTTCGGGTTTTGCCGTTATCCTGGGCGTGCCTCCGCGTGGAACAGAAACCCTGCGAGCCGGCTCAGCGTCCTTTTTCTCCTCTTTTTCCCAGGGCTCGCCGCGCAAAACAGTTTCCTTGAAGCGGGCGAAATCCGCAACGGGTATCGGCGTCTCTCCGCCTTCCGGTAAGCTCACTCTCACCGCCTCCGTTCGCAGGTCCACCCCTTCCAGGACGTAATTTCCCCGAGGCGTCTTGATTTTTGAACCGGGGCTTGGAAGGTTTTTCCAAAGTTCACTGTACGTAGGATGTTCATAAAACATACAGCACATCAGCCTGCCGCATATACCTGATATCTTAGTCGGGTTCAGAGCCAGGTTTTGTTCCTTCACCATCCGTATGTTGATCGGAGTGAAGCGGTGCAGCCAATAGCTGCAGCAGCAGGGTCTTCCGCACGGAGATACTCCCCGGACGGTTTTGGCTTCGTCCCTTACGCCTATCTGCCGCATTTCTATGCGTACGCGGAACTCTTTAGCCAGGTCTCGGACATACGCCCGGAAGTCGACGCGCTGCTCGGACGTGAAATAAAAAAAGAGTTTTTTGCGATCCATAGTGTACTCGGTGTCAACCAGCTTCATTTGAAATTGATGGGTACGCAAAATCTGCCTGGCGCGGATCAGCACCGCTTCTTCGTCCAGGCGGCGCGCGCCCTGCTCCTGAATCTGGGATTCGCCGGCCTGCTCGACTAATTTTACCTCCTGAAGCATAGGCTCCGGTCCCCTTGTGTGCTCGTCGCTGGGCTCGTCCAGGCAGACGCTGCGGTATTTACTCTCCTGCTCCCGCGAGAGAGTTCCTCCGAGCAGCCCCATCTCCAGACCCCTGAGCGTCTCAATGACTATCCAGCGCCCGGCGCTCAGTTCAAGGTCTCCGACATCAACCAGTCCAAGGTAACGCGGCTTACCAAAAACCGCCAAATATAGGCTCAAAAGGAAGCTCCTCCTTGAGTGTCAAAGTTAAAAGGTCACAAATCATCGTCTGTGAAAGTTTTTTTTGCTCGATCAGCAACCGCAGTCTGTCGGTTCGCGCCGCGCCCTCCGTGTCGCCGGTCTGCAAAAGACGCGACGTCCATGAGGACAAAAGCTCAGCCGGGTCTTCGTTATCTTTGAAACTACTCAGCCAACCGGCCCATTGCGCCTCATCAACCGGCATGGGCCTGGCGGCAAACGACAGCGGCGCGGCCAGTACCGTCAGGCGCGAGCGGCTTCTCAGCGTCGGCAGCAAGCCGTTCCCCTCCATTAAAAACAAAAGACAGGCGTGAGACGGAGGCTCCTCCGCTATTTTAAGCAAGCTGTTAGCGGCGTTTACCAGCAGTTTGTCAGCCGCCGGCAAAACACCCAGGCGGCGGCTCGCCGCCACGGGTTTCAAAGACAACTCCTTTATCATCGAGCGGCAGGCGTCAATGTTTCCCGCCTTCTCGAACTCGCCGACCACCACCATATCGGGATGTGATGAGACGCCCCTTTCATCCTCGCGGCTCCAGCCCATACACCCGCCGCACCCGCAAGAATCGCCGCTGCCCGAGCCGCACAGGAAAAGCCTCGACATAACTTTCAAAAGGCCGCCGTGCCACTCAAGCGGCGCTTTAACCGCCCAGCAATGAGGGACGGCTCCCTTCCGAAACGCGTCTTTGACGCTTTCCCACGCCGGAAGCCCCTCAAAAGGGAAAGCCCGCGAGTCGTTCAAAACAGAAGAGAAATCAGACACCCTTTTATCTCCTCCATAAGCTGCAAAGCCCTGGTTCGCCCGCTTTCCTGCCGGAACGCCTCCTCCAGCTCGTCCATCGCGGCCTCCGCTCTTTCTACCGTTACGTATGTGCTTCGGCTGGTACGCCGCCATTTCAGATCCCGCTTCATGTTGAAACCCTTCATAACCCGCGCCAGCAGTTCTTTCAAAATGAGCCTGTACTCTAAAAGCAGCCGTTCGGCCGGAAAGAGCGAAAGCTTGCTCGCCACCGCGTCGAGGCGGCCTAAAAGCTCCCGAACCTCAAATTCCGACATGGCCTCCTCCACGGACGCCCCAAAGGAAGGCCGCTCCGTCGAGGCGACCTGGGGAGAGTGATGCCGTCCGGAATCGCCTCCCCTTCCTTCAATCTTGCCGTCGGTTCCTCCCTTTACTCTCACGCCTGCCCTTCCCGTTTTTCAAGCAAGTGTTTTTCAACCGCCTCGCGGACGCTTTCGGCCACCTGCTCGGCATCCGGAGCGGCATTGACGGCGACAATCCGGTCAGGGCTGCGCTCCGCCAGTTCTTTATAGCCGCAGGCCACCCGCGCCATGAAATCATCCCCCGCGGCTTCCAGGCGATCCGTTGTTCTTCCTCTGCGTTTCAGCCTGGCTTTGGCAGTTTCTTCGTCTATTTCAAGAAAAATGGTCAGGTGGGGAACCGGAAAGCGGCACCAGTTTAACAGAACGCTCATTTCCTCGAAAGATATGCCGCGCCCCCACGATTGATAAGCAAGGGTCGAGTCCGTGTAACGCTCGCAGACGACCCACCTCCCCCTTTGAAGAGCGGGGGATATCTCCGTGTCTATATGCCCGCTCCTGTCAGCCAAAAACAGGAGCAGCTCGGTTCGGGACGTAAGGGCCGCCTCTTCCAGCAACAGGCGGCGCAGGGCTTTGCCCCCGCTCCATCCGCCGGGCTCAAACGTACGCAGAACCTTTCCCTTCCCAAGCGTATCTTCCAGCCACGCGCACAGCAGTTCAGCCTGCGTGCTTTTACCGCAGCCGTCTATACCCTCCAGCGTTATGAAAATTCCCCTGTCATTCATATCCGTTATATCCGCTTATACCTAATCATCGGAGTCGTCCAGGTTTATGAGGCGTTTCATAAAACCGTCTATCACGTAATCCGACCGGGCTATTTTCAGCGTTCCTTCTTTCATGCGCCTCACTTTTGTTTCGCTCAAAAACTCTTTTTCTTCCTGTATCAGCTCCGCCGGGGTTTTTTTGGAGTTTGACCGCGTTTTATTGTCCGCCTGATCGTGATTAAGTTCCAGTATCAGCTCGTTGTTGGCGTCAAAGGCGTTCATCTCCGTAAGCAGGCGTCCGAAGCCGTCTATGGACTTCCACCCGCCATCCAGGGCGATTTGAGAAAATGAGTTCGTAGCGCCGCCGCGCACTATCAGCTCACAGCTTCCCGTTGCGTCTTTGGGAACCGTGATTTCAAAGTACCTTTTAATCGGACTCCGGCGCCACGGGCGCAAGGTCACCTCAACGCTCAGGACATCGCCGGGGCTGGCGTCCGACGGAACCTTCACGTCCTCTATGAACATCACCTTCGGCTCGCGTGTAACCGAAACCTCCAGCCTGAAACCTATGGGATATATGTCTCTGAAGGGCTGCAGCATGATCATGTCGATCATTGCGGCGGATTCCCTCATCGCGGCGCTGCCCGCGTCCGTCTCGGAGAAAAAGGCGTTGGTGCGCGTCCAGCCCTTGGTTAAACCGCGCCCGTCCACTCGCATGGTGACGGTTACGGTTCCCTCTCCTTTTCGCCCCCACTGCTCGTCCAAAAGCCCGCTGTAAATCCCATACAGCAGTCTGGCGCTCAAAAAGGCGTCCGGCACGACCCGGAAATTTTTCACTTTTTTCTCCGTTCGTTCGCCGCCGGCGTCCATGTCCCTGAAAACAAAACTAGCGGCTATAGACGGCGTAAAATACCCCATGTGACCCCCGACGCCGTTGCCTCTATCCTGGGTGATAGTCCCCATCATTGCGACCGGAGACGCGATTTTGAACGGAAACGCCTGGCTGAAAATTATGTCGTGAACAGTGGCGCGCGCGACCGGGAAATTTACCGCCCCGCGCTCCAGAAAAGAATGTCCGAAGGCCAGAAATCGCCCGTCCTTCGAGGTCGCCGTCACGGTTCCCACCGCCGACATTTCAACGTCGCCCCAGGCGAGAAAGACCGCCGCCGCGTCTCCCGGGGAAAAACGGCCGTCTTCCAGCGGCAGTTCTCCGTTGGCCCCGTACGGAACGGACTCCAGCGGCACGCCCAAAGCGGACTGTAGTTCGGCCACGGCGCGCCCGCTCAACCCGCTTACCGTAAGAGGCGACGCCATGCGCGCGATGTCCGCGATATTTACGCCTCCGCGCCCTATGTCGTCCGGCCACGAAAACACCCTGCACATGTCGTCAATAGGCGTCACCAAAACCACCGTGTGATCGCTGAAGTTCCATCCCATGCTGACGGCCCCCACCAGTTTACCGCCTACGTAAACCGGCGACCCGCTCATTCCCTGGGCCACTCTGCCGGCTTTATTTTCCTCCGAAGGCAGCAGGCGTATCATTACCGAGTGCATGGCGGAGCCTTTCTGCGGTATGACGCTTACCACCTCGATGGGCAGCCTGGACGGGACAGTCCCCCTGAGCACGGTAAGCATATGCCCCTTCATCCCCGGGCGCAGCTTTTCAGCCGACAGCACAGGCTGGTCGGGGATAAACGCCGAAGCCGAAGCCCAAGCAGCGGCGAACGGCTGGAAAATAAGCCACGCGAGCACCAGGGTTACCGGAAACAGAATTTTTCTGCGAAAAGCGACAAATAAATCAGCCATTTTTTTGCGCCCGCAAGTAGCTCATGATGAAATCGTCGATATCCCCGTCCAGCGCGGCCTGAACGTTCCCCTTCTCCGTTCCCGTGCGGTGGTCTTTTACCAACGTATATGGGTGCAACACGTAAGAGCGTATCTGGCTGCCCCACGCGCTTTCTTTTTTATCGCCCACAACAGCCGCCAGTTCGTCGTTCCGCTCCTGAACCGCGCGCTCGTATAATTTGCTTTTCAGGACGTTCATGGCGGACTGCCGGTTCATGTGCTGCGAACGCTCGTTCTGGCAGTTCACCACAATTCCGGTGGGAATGTGCGTTATGCGGACAGCGGAGTCAGTGCGGTTGACGTACTGCCCTCCCGCGCCGCTGGCACGGAACGTGTCCACCCGCAAATCCTCCGGGCGCACGTCTATTTCCACGCTGTCCGGCAATTCGGGCGACACTCCTATTGACGCGAAGCTGGTATGGCGCCGGCGCGCGGCGTCGAATGGGGATATGCGCACGAGACGGTGCACTCCTTTTTCGGCTTTCAGATATCCGTAAACATAATCTCCCTCCACCATGACGGTGGCGCTTTTTATTCCGGCCTCGGCGTCCGAGGAAACCTCCAGCACCGTGGCTTTGAATTTGCCGCGCTCGGCCCATCGCAGGTACATTCGCAGAAGCATCTCGGCCCAATCCTGCGAATCGTGCCCGCCGGAACCGGCGTGCACCGTCAGAATCGCGTTGGCGGCGTCGTATTCCTCATTCAGTAGAATAAGAAGCTGATGGCGCTCCAACGTGCGGCGCAGCTCACCGGCCCTGACATCGAACTCCTTTTGCAGCTCCGCGTCTTCCTGCTCCCGCAGCATGGCTTCGAGCAGCTCCAGTTCGTCGGCTTCGCCGCAGACCCGCTCCCACTCCTCCACGCGTCCCGTGACGCCGGACAGCTCTTTCAAAATTTCCTGATTCCCGTCGCGCGTCCAAAAATCCGGCTCCGCCGCTACCAGTTCAAGTTCCGAGGCA
>WRKN01000142.1 GCA_009778055.1 Synergistaceae bacterium | reverse complement strand
GGGTAGAGGGAAACTCCCATGACCACTCCCATGAGGCTGCCGTCTTCCTTCTGCTCCGCGCCGCTCGGCACGAGCTGCGCCACCATGCCCGGTTCGATTTTCTTTCCGGATTCGGCGGGCACGTACATCATGACCATGACGTCATCAGTGTGCTGATCCAGCCTTATGCTGCATATGCTTGTGGAGCCTGCGGTCACCACGTCCCCCACGTTGACCTGTACGTCCTTCACAATGCCGTCGAATGTGCTGACCACGTTGAAGGAGTGATACCAGATGTTCATGAGGGAATCGAAAACGGATACGTTGGCCTCCACCTGATTCTGATTCGCCGACCTAGCGACGTCCTGGCGCGCCTTGATGATATCGTTCGCCATATTCGGCAGCACCAGCGTCGCGACGACGTCGCCGTTGCGAACGCGTGTTCCTGGCTGAACCAGCACATCCGATATCTTCCCGTTTACATCATGGTAGACATTGACGACGCCGCCCACGTCCAGTATCATCCCCACGCCCTGAACGGAAACGGACATGACCCCAAATATGCTCCAGAGTACGATTGAGCCAATCAGAAAAAACAGGGTGAAAAAAACCATCCACGCAACCGGCTGGGTCACCTTGATGACCGAGTGGAGCTGTTCCGGAGAGCGCAGGCGCGCGAGCGCTTCCTCGTTGAATAACCGCTGGCTCATAACAAACCCTCCCTCAGGTTCACGTCGACCCTCATGCCCGGTTCGAGCCCCTCGATCCTCGATGTGATAACGACGTCGCCTTCTTCGAGCCCTTCTGTGACCTCAACGTACTCTCCGTCATGCACCCCCAGCCTTATGCCTCGCACGGCCAGATGGGAATCCGCATCCCGCGCGTGGACCCAGGGATCGCCGTCCCTGTCGAAAACAACCGCGAGAGGAACGGCCAGCGCCCTTTTCGGGGTTTCTTTTCGAATGACGATGTCGGTGTACATTCCAAATTCCATGACCCCCAGACTGTTGTCGATCTCGAAAGTCATGGTTCTGACGGGCACGTTCTCTCTGAAGGGAGGCAAAACGCTCGATATCTCCACATCGAAAGCAGTATCCTCGCTGAACGACGACTTGACGGCGCTGTCGAAGGCTGTTTCCGTCAAATTCGTAAGGTCGGTTAAAAGCGAAAATTTTCCCTCCAGCGGCACGATGTTTTTGACTTTCCTGTCATCAACCATCGCTGTGAAGTTCATCTTCGAGAAGTCGGCGATCATTACGACAGGCGTCCCCACGGCGACGAAGTTACCGGGCTGCTGATAAACCACGATAACCGCGCCGGACAGGGGAGCGGTCACCATTTGGTCGCTTCTTTGCTGCTCTCTCTGCTGTTTAGCTATTCTGGCGGCGTCGAGTTCCGCCTTCGACGCCTCCATCTGCGAAACGGACATCTCCAGTTCGCTCACGGAAACGGCGTCCTCGGCGGCCAGGCGCCGGTTCCTTTCGACGGCGCTCATCGTCTGCAAATACGCGGCCTCGGCTTTTGCCACGTCCGTTTCGGCACGGGAAACAGAAAGCGGAACGTCTTTGTTCACGATCCTGCCAAGTAGCTCCCCTTGCTTGACCTCCTGCCCCTGCGCCACGTACAGCTCCTCGATCAGTCCGTCGGTATGGGCGATGGCGTCGGCCTGCATTCTCGCCCGCAGTCCGATGTTATCCAGGTAGAGCACCGGGTACAGATCGCGGTATAAGACCTTGATCCCGCTCAGGCTGACGGCTCTCGACGCAAGCATCGTTTCTATGTAGCTGTTGCTTTTGGCGTTGAGGTATGTCCCATACCCTATAAAAGCCGCCGAAAGCATTAAAAACACAGACGTTACCGCAAAATGAAATTTTTTCATCACGACATCACGATCAAT
This sequence comes from Synergistaceae bacterium, assembly GCA_009778055.1. GTDB lineage: Bacteria > Synergistota > Synergistia > Synergistales > Aminobacteriaceae > WRKN01. Next base: position 4,572 of record WRKN01000142.1, on the reverse strand, counting down.
TATCCTCGAAGGCGGCGGGAACGCCCATCGCGTTTACGAGTTGCGCCACTGCGATGTTGTAATCGCACAGGGCCTGGGTGTGGTTCGAGCTGCTTTTGTTCAAAGCGTCCTGGGCGTCCAGAACGTCAATGTTGGTTCCGACTCCTTCTCTGTAGCGTGCCAAAGCTATCCTGTAGGCCTCCTGCGCAAAACCGACCGCCGTCGCGCCCGTTTCTATCCGTGAGCCGGCTTCTTCCATAGTCAAAAAAAACTTCGTGACGTTCAGGAGAACCGTGTCTCTCGCGGACTCATAATTGTAGTCCGCTTTTTTCAGGTCCTCCCTCGCTCCTCTGATTTTCGAATCCGTGACGCCTCCGTCCGAGAAGGTGTACTCGGCGCGGATGGCGACCTGGAGGTTGTCCTGGTCCAGTCCGGGCCAGTTATACGCGGAACCGAGGGTCTGGCTCGCGGAAAGCGTTACCGAGGGTTTGTTAGCGCTCTTCTCGATGACAATCCCGGCTTCCGCCTTTTTTTTCAACAAATCGGCAATCGCGATATCCGGGTGGTGGGATAGCGCGTATTCGATGCACTCTTCCAGTGTGTGAGGAAACGCGGCGTGGGACATCTCTCTGTCGAAAATAAGCTCCGTGCCTAAGGGCAGTCCCATGACGTCATTCAAACTTTTTATCGCGACCTCGTATTCGTTCACGGCCTGGCTCATTGACTGCCTGGCGTTTATCAGCTCGACCTCCGAGCGCAGCAGGTCGGCCCTGTTGACTGTTCCGTTCCTGTACTGCACGTCCACGTTGCGGACGTGGGCGCCCAGGCGCTCCACTGAATTGCCGGCGAGCTCCGCCATGTTCTCCGTCCGCAGCATGGTGAAAAAAGCGACCGCCACCGACAGCCTGACGTCCTGATACGCGCGCTCAAGGCTCAGGATTTTCGAACTCAGCTCATGCTCCGAGGCGGCGATGGACCCCTCGATCAGGCCTCCGGTGTAAAGAGGGTATGCGGCCGAGAAGATGTTTTGAAACGAGTTGGCGCCGATGTCCTGTGCCTGGTACTCCGTTCTCGCTGTAGCGTGCTCGACACTCAGAGTCACGCTTCGCGACCTGTGCGCCTGACGTCTCCCTTCGCCCGCTTTGGCGACGTCGCTTTCCGCCGCTTTGATGCTTTCATGGTTCTCCAGGGCGAGTTCGAAGGCTTTGTCCAGATCGATCGACAGCGGTTGTGAGGCGGCTGTCCCAGCAAAAATGATAAAGAAATTTGCGAAGACGAGGAAGAAAAAACAGCGCATTTTCGACATAGTACATGCTCCTCTCCAAGAAAACGGAACGCTTCTATTATAATTTACACAAACCATAAACACAAACGGGCCGGCGCGATGGTTTCCCTATGAGTGACGAAGACTCCTCACGGATATGATATCAGGTCGGGAAAAAAATAGGGTATCCGAAGGTTACCTCTTATTTGACGGGCATATGCGGGGGTGGAGGTAACTTTTGGTCACCTCATTTTTTCTTTGGGCATGTTATTGTCGCGGCGGTAAAACCCAAAACGGAGGTGTATTGTAATGAGTATCAAACGTTGTTGTTCTGTCGCGGTAATAGTGCTGATGGTGTTTTTCTCCCTCTGTTGCGGCGCGTTCGCGGTTTCCGACGCGCCTTTCGACGCACAAAGCCATATCGTGGACGAGGGGATGCTTTTCACGTTGGATGACGAAGGCGAATGGGCGGAGGTTAAAGGCGCGAAGGTCGAGGAGGAAGATATACAAGGCGAAAAAATTTACTGGCTTGCCGTCAACCCCGGCGCCCACGAGATATATAAAGGCTGGCAGGGAGGAATCTATTTCTTCGATGATGACGGAGAGTTCATCTCGATGGTTGAAAAAGAAGATGCCGAGAGGACCTTCGTACAATTCAGCCCGGACGGAGAACAATTCATACTCAGCAGCGGAACTTACGTGGACCGCGAATATCTGCTGTATGATTTAGGCAGCCCCAGGCTCAAAAAGACCTTCTACGGGATAGGACTCGCGTGGCTCGACTCGAATCGTTTCGCCTTCACGCTCATTGACACGCCTAAGGGCGCGCGTTATGAGGGCGCCGATTTTTCCGGATGGCTCCCGGTTGTCGTGTACAACTCCGCCGCCGACTCGCTCACCACTGTGGTCGAAGCGACAAAAACGGAAGATTTCCTTATGGAGAGAATTGACGGCGGAACCAGGGAATTGGTCATAACTAAATTCTCCGTCGCTGATGAGAAGGACTGGGCGGAAGAAAACCGAAAAATCGAAGAAATACGCGTTCCCGCCCCGTAGGCGGATTTAAGAAACGCCCAATAATCCGCCGGGTCAGCGCGGGAGGGCAATTGCCTCCGCTGACTTTCTACTTTTCGGCGACGACCTTTATAAAAAGCGTCTCGTCCTGACGGTATGAGGAAACGGAGCGGAATAGGCCCTTTAATATATCCAGGGAAAACTCGTTTCCCATTTCGAGAAGATCGTCCTCGTTTGTCTGCACGGACGCTATCACTTCGGCCTCGTCGGTATCTCCCTTGTAGTGAACGCTCAGGCTGACGGGTATCTCGCCGCCGAGAGCCGGCATTATTATGCCCAAAATCAATTCCTCGACGGCAAGCTGTATCATATTTATTTGTTTTGTCGCCAAGCCCTGTTTATAGCCAAACTCGGCGATTTTACCGTCGAGTCCGTAGATATCAAAAGTTTTACCGGCGATTTCTGCATGAAAGCTCTTGAGTTTCAAAACAAACGACCGTGTTTTCTCGCGGAGCGGCGATTCAAAAATCTGCTGCGGAGGGCCTTCTTCATAGACAATTCCTTCGTCCATGTAAAAAACGCGGCTCGACACCTCACGGGCAAAACGCATTTCATGGGTCACGACAAGCATGGTCATCCCCTGTTTTGCCAATCTGCGCATGATGGCAAGAACCTCGTCGACCATCGTGGGGTCAAGCGCCGACGTGGGCTCGTCGAACAGGATGACGTCCGGCTCCATCGCAAGCGCCCGCGCAATGGCGACGCGCTGTTTTTGACCTCCCGACAGCTCGGAGGGCCAGGCCGCGGCTTTTTCCGCGAGCCCCACCATATTCAAAAGCGAGAGCGCCTTTTCATAAGCTTCGCCGCGGCTTTTGCCCAGCAGGTTCACGGGACCGAGCATCAGGTTTTCGGCGGCCGTCAGATGGTGAAACAGGTTAAAGCCTTGAAAAACCATGCCCACCTTTTCGCGTATTGCGCGTATATTGGCTTTCCGGTCGAGTATATTTTGTCCTTTGAACGATATTTCCCCGCCGTCCGGCGCCTCCAGCAAATTGAGGCAGCGAAGCAGGGTGCTCTTGCCGGAGCCCGACGAACCGATAACCGAGATGACCTCGCCTTCATGGACGCTGGCGTTGACGCCCTTCAAGACGGGAATCCCGTTAAAAGTCTTTTTGAGATTTTTGATCCCGATCACAGGCGTATCTTTCTTTCTTTTTGCGCCGGGTCGATCCTGGCCGACGCGGCGCGGAATATCATAGTGACCGAAGAGGTGAGGAATATGTACAGCAGCGTTTCAAGAACCAGCGGAAACGCGGCCTCGTAAGTCCGGGAGCGTATGACCTCCAGTGAGTACGTGAGATCCATGATGCCAACATATCCGACCACCGAGGTGAGCTTTAACATTTCCACCAAATCGGCGCTGTAGAGCGGCAGCGTCATTATGGCCGCCTGCGGGATCAAAACAAGCCGGTACATTTGCAGGCCGGACAACCCCAGGGACCTTGCCGCTTCTATCTGTCCGTTTTCAACCGCGTCGATGCCGGCGCGGAAGACCTCGCTGACTTTGGCGGAAAAATAAAGGCTGAAAGCGACGGAGCCGATGAGTACGGTATCGAGGCCCGACCCGGCAAACATGACATAGGTGGTGAACAGCAGCAGCACAATAATGGGCGTGCCCTGCACAATCCGCACGTACAAAAGCGCGGTCCTGCGCGGAAAACAGCGCTTGCCGCGTATCACGGCGCAGAGCAGCGCCCCCAGCAGCGTTCCGCAAAACGCCGCGATTCCGGTGATGATAAGCGTGTTGCAAAGCCCTTCAATAACGTACATAAACCGTTTTTCGACGATTAAATGATTGTTTATGGAACGTACGATTCCATCCATGAAACCGACCGTCCCGTCCCACTCCGCCTGTACGATCAGCATGATCACATTGTCGTAGTACGGGCGGGAAACGAAGTACCTCTCGCGCAGCGCGGGCTTGTCGTCTATGACCGAAATACATACGTCGGCGTAACCGCTGTCCAGCGCGGGAAACAAAGATGAATGCGCTGTTTCGAAAAACTCGATTTCCCTGTCAAGCAGCGCGCCGATGCGCAGAATAAGTTCAACGTCAAACCCCAAACGTTCGCCGCCCTCGCCGAAAAATTCAAAAGGCATGTATTCGGTGCTGACACCCACCACAAGACGATCTCCAGTCCCGGCCGGTATGTCCGGCATGACGGCGGACTGCGCGCTGCCGCTAAGCCATCTTTCTATCATCTCAGCGTAAACAGGGGACCCAATGATTTCGCCTATGGCCGTGTCGACGGCCT
>WRKN01000141.1 GCA_009778055.1 Synergistaceae bacterium | reverse complement strand
TGACCGTCCCTTAGATATTTCCGCCGGGCGCGCTTCCGATAAAACAGCCGGCCCGCAGGCCGGCTGTTTTATGCAGAAGGAATGTCCTGCGTTTATTCCGAATTGGTTATTTCGGTTTCCGAGTCGTTACGATTTCTAACGACGCCTCTTGCTTACGAAGCTCATGCCCGCGAGGGCCAGAAGGGCCAGCATTGCGCCCGCGCCTGTGGAGCAGCCGCTGGACTTCTTGCTGTCCTCGTCGAACGTCACGACTTGGTTCCCGTCGTCGTCCGTTGTGATTTTTATGGTTTTGCCCACGGGGACAACGATGGTTTTGCCATCTACAACTATTTCCGCGGGTTCATCAACGACGTTGATAAACAATGCCTGTTTCACCGACAAAGCATTTACGGTTCCCGGTACTACTACGGGAGGCGCATCTTCGGCTTGCTGGTACATCATGCCTTTGTTGAGCTTTATCTCGTAGGTTCCGGCTGTAATCGTCATCTTTTCGGTAGCTGCGCCGGCAAGCAGTTCTATCATTCCGTCTTCGTCGAATTTCAAGGAGAAGATGTCCTCGATGGATACTTCCACATTCTCGTCCGAGGTTTTCACTTCCAGCGTTACATCGTCACCGGAAGGCAGCATTACCGAACCGTCGGGGAGGATCTCCGTACCATTGGGGAACATTATCTCCAGGCCGTCTTCGTTTTCTACAGCACCGCCCGCTTCCAGCACAATATAGCCGGTTTCGGCGTTGATAACGGCTCCCGCCGGGAATGTCAGCACCAGTGTCTGCGTCAGATTACCGTTGTCATCGAAGGTTTCCAACGTTAACTCCACGGGCTCCAGCAGCTTTATGTCGCCGGTGAGTGGATCTGTAATGATTTTGTTGAGATCGGAGTCACCGATCACTACCTTCCAGCCTTCGTCTTCTCCGCCGACGGATGTTTCCTCACCCTCGGCGCGCACGTGTATGCGGAAATCCTTCGAAGTCACGCCGGAAGCGTTGGTCGCTTCGACAACGAAATAGACATCGCCTGACGTCGTCGGCGTACCCGAAATCGCGCCGGTGCCGGATGCCAGAGTCAGGCCCGCAGGCAGTGCCGAACCTGCTTCAAGACCCCACGTGATGGGACCTGTACCCGTTGCGGCAAGGTTTGCGGTGTACGCAACTCTGACTTTTCCGTCATGCAGAGAGGTCGTCGTTATTACCGGCCTTTCCGGAGCCGTTTCGGGGAATGTCACCCTAAACTCCAGGGTTTTCTTATCGGTGGGTACGGTAATGGCATCTATCGTATTACCTGTGTCCGCTACGGTCCCTTTGATGTCGCCCGAAGTTACGGTTCCGAATTCATAGCCCGGGTTCGCGGTCAGCAAGATAGTGGCGGCGTAGACCGTTTCACCCGCAAATGTGGTATGGTTCGGAGCCCATCCGGTAGAAGTCACCTTATAGGTTTCTCCGGTCGTTGCGGCAGTCCCGCGTTGTGCTCCGACTACAGGTTTGGCCAGGTTGACTACGATACCTTCAGTAATCGGCGACGCCGCGCCCGTATTGGTGAATAACACCGAGAACGTCAGCGTGTCGATGCTGCTCTCGATAACGTTTACGTCTCCTTGCCTTCTGCCTGCCGCTGTATTCACTGTGATGTCATTTGACTTTACATCCGCTTTAAATTCCCAGCCCGCGGTCGCGGTCAGTTTGACAGTGGCGGTATATGCGGTATTCGCCTCAAACATGTCGCCGCTTACCAGAGTCACGCCGCCGCCGGTCCATGTGGTGGAATCCACCGCGAAGCCCTCGGAGACTGGAACAGCCTGCGCGTTGACGGCTCTTTCCACAGGGGCGGTTATCGCCGCAGTGAAAGTATTAACCGTTTCGGGCTCGCCCGTTTCATCAAACAACACCTTAAACGTCAGCGTGCTGACTGTGCTGCTGATATCTACTATATCCAATACCTTGAGTGACGGATTCACCGTAATATCGGTTGAAACCGGCTGACCGGCGGCAAATTCAAACTTATAGCCGGGGTTCGCGGTCAACACAACAGTGTTGGTATAGAATGTTTCCGCTGCAAACGGCTTGCCTGTTTCCAGCTTTTCGCCTGCCGCGGTCGCCCATCCTTCAGAAGTCACCTTGTAGTTCGCTTCGTCGGGAAGGCCAACCGCCCCGCTGTCCTCTCTGGCTTCAGGGGCCTTTATATTGACGGTTGCGCGGTCAAGCGATACCAACTCAGTCGTTGATACGAAGTCCACATAGAACCTCAGTATACCGTCGTCTCCTACTTTGACGTCATCACTCACCACACCTACTGGCGGACTCAGCGTGATATTGTCCGGAGTTACATCCTCGGAAAATTCGTAGAATTCCACAGGTTTCAGGAAGACGGTGGCGGTGTATGCCGTGTTCTCTTTAAACGTGTCGCCGGGTCCCATTGCCGCGCCGTTCGTGATTGCCCACAAGGTGTCGGAAACGGTGAATTTTTTATCTTCGCCCACTTCCGCAGGCGCATTAGGAACTCCCGCTACCGGCTGGTCCAGGCTGACGACGATGTCGTCTATTTCCAGCGCCTTAACCGGACCGAAATTCACATAGAATTCCAACGAATCGCCACTGCCGTCCGCGGGCACTACGTCATCACTTATCACACCATCTTCTAACCCAAGAACAGTGATTTCTCCCGAACTCACGCCCTCAAACAAGAATTCTTCATCCGTGTTCAGGGTGAAAGTGGCCCTGTAGGATTCGCCCACTTTAAACCTTGTGTCCGTTGAATTCCACACAACAGCAGCATTGAAGCCATCTGTGACGGGCTCGACATCGGGAAGAAGATTCCCGGCACGAAGAGTGTGATCCAGACTGACGGTGAGGGCTTCAATCCGCGTGTAATCAGTCTCTTTAAACATCACGTGGAATGTCAGCGTTTTACCGTCCTCTGTTAGGGAGACATCATCACTTACCACACCTTCTCCCAGCAGTGCCAGCTCTCCCAGTTTGATGTCCTGTGAAGCTGCCGGATTAAGTCCCGAATTAAGTGTGGGCGCAAATTTGTGATCTTGCTTTGCGGCCAGTACGATAGTAGCGGTATATTTCGTACCCACCACAAACTTTTCGCCTAATTCCAGCTCCTCGCCGTCGTCATCATACCATTCGGTAGAATCCACATAGAAGGCTTCCGGATCGCCGTCATTAAAGGCCTCGTCGCTCTTTATTCCGCCGCTGGGTGCGACTATGTCGACCGAAACCGGATTAATTTCATACACCGGAATCGCGTCGAACATCACAAAGAATGTCAATTCTTTATCGCCCTTATCCAGGCGGACGTCGTCGCTTACCCTGCCGCTCCCGAAACCATCTATCAGCGTGAGCTTGATGTCCTGCGAACGCGCCGGAATGTCACTGCCAAATACCGCTTTGTCAAATTTGTACTCGGGATTCTTGCCTTCCAGTATGTCCGTTGTCAGCACGACTTTGGCGGTGTATGTTCCCGCCTCTTCAAACGGAGCTGTATAAGGTGCACCGTTCGGGAGCTGCCAAGTGGTAGGTCCATCAACATCGAACCTTAATACATCAGCTCCTTTCACCGCGTTCCCGCCTGTTACCCCGGTTCTTGGGGCGGCTATGTCGACTGAGATTGCGTGATCAACCACCTTAGCCTCAACTGGGGGGAACATCACGAAGAATGTCAGCAAATCATCTACAAATTTACCACCTACCTTGACGTCATCGCTAATTGTGACTTTTTCACTAAGTGCTAGCGGTCCCAGTCCCTCAAAGACGTCTTTGGAAGCGGTAGGATTCGTTCGAGAATCAAAATTTTTCGCAAAAATGGCTCTGACTTCAGAACTCGCCGCTAGTTCGATTTTGACGGTATACGCGTCTCCCTCTAAAAACTCACCGCTATGTACGGTACCGTTCGACTTCAGCCAACTGAAATCCGATACGTCGAAGGAAGTCACACCACCGTATCTATGGGGGGCTTCTATATCTGTAGGTGTTAGATTGATCCACGGGACGCCAACGTCGAAGGAGACCGGTTTCTCAATCTTAAACGGGAATTCAACAGTAATCTTCAAACCGTTTCCATTCGTCCCGGCATCACCCACCAGTACTAAATCCCCTTTATCTATGGTGGTGCCATCTACCTTAACAGTCAATTCGCTTTTCTCGACAAAAGTATCTGTATTCTCCGCCCTAAGAAATATAACGGCCTCATAGTATTCTTCACGAAAAGTGTCCGTTGATTCTACCTTATCGCCACGAATGTTGTACCACGTAATACCATCGCCGTCCTCCAAATCGTATGTCTGCTCACCTAGAATCGGAGTGACTGAACCGACCAACTTCCCATAAGCAGGCTTGAACTCCGTGATCGTGACCTCGTCAATATTACCCGCAAATGCCGTCACGGTAGTCAATGGCACGATTGTCAGCGCCATCACCGCCGCCAAAAACAAGACAAAAGCTTTTTTGCCCCATGTTTTAGTTTCCTTCATATCATGTATTACTCCTTCGTTTGTTTCTTCTTTTTTGCCGTTCCCGCGGCCCCGTTCCTCTAACGACTTTAGTTCGCTCATTATAGTCCCCCCTAATCGTTTTGCATCAGTATAAACGCTTCCAAATGCGATGTCATCACACGCCTGACAGAAGGCGACATAAATGCGAGTGTTTAGAACCGCTGCATATCCGCACAGAAATGAAACGGCGAATATATAATATGGCTACCTTATAATATGACTCACAAAAACCGCAAGAGCGTCCATACCTCCGGGACCCAGGAAGCCGCGCTTGTTTTTGAACCACTTTTTTGGGGGGGAATTTTTCATGAGCGGGCTGTCGGGCAGGCAATGTATCGAGTTTTCGCCCGCGCCGCAAAAGACTTTCAGGATGCCGTAATCGGGCCCGGCTACGCGCAGCCTCGCCACATCGAATAAGAATTGCAGAGCGCGGGGAATCGGGCCGAAGCGATCCACAGTCTCCGAAGCGAGCGCGTCCAGCGTCGCAAGGTCCCTCGTCCAGAGCAGTTTTCTGTATAGGGCGACTCTCAGGCTCTCGTGCGGCAAATAATTATCCGGTATGGCGGACGGAATTGTGACTTCTATCTGTGTCGCCTCTCTGGCGTCGCCCTTTACCCTGCGAACGGCCTCCTCCAGCAGATCGCAGTAACGCTGAAAACCGACGCGCCCCAGGTTGCCATGCTGCGCGATGCCGACCAGCTCCCCGCCGCCGCGTATTTCGAGATCCCTTTTAGCCAGCTCGTACCCCGCTCCAAATTCACCCATAGCGGATATCGCTTCGAGCCGCTCCGTCGATTCCCTTGTGAGAGTGATGCCCTCGGGATACAGGAACAGAGCGAAAGCCTGCTCCTCCCTGCGCCCGACCCGGCCGCGAAGCTGGTGCATCTGCGCCAGCCCCAAATCCTGCGAGTCGCTCACTACGAGAGTATTGGCCCTCGGCATGTCGAGCCCGCTCTCCACAATAGTGGTACAGATTAAAATATCCAGATCCCCATCGGCGAATCTGTCCATTGTATTTTTCAGGTGTTTCTCCGGCATCCGGCCGTGGGCGACCTCCATGCGGAGCTTGGGGAACAGGCGGCGCACCATCAGGGCCTCGCGCTCTATCGTATTCACCCTGTTATGCACGTAGAATACCTGCCCGCCTCGCGAGACTTCCCTTAAAACCGCATGTTTCACGAGCGTCTCCGACCACATTCCGGTCGCTGTGATGACCGGCAGGCGTTTTCGCGGCGGCGTCTCAAGCAGGGAGAGGTCGCGAAGCCCGGAGAGCGAAAGATGAAGCGAACGTGGGATAGGCGTCGCGGACAACATTAAAACCTCAACCCCGGGATACAGGTTCTTGAGGTGCTCCTTGTGCATCACGCCGAATCTGTGTTCCTCGTCCACAATGACGAGTCCCAGCTCTTTGAACGCCACATCCTTTCCGAGTATCCTGTGAGTTCCTATCAGTACGTCAACCTTGCCCTCCGCCGTGTCTCTGAGAATACTCTTTTGTTTCGCGCCGGAGACAAAACGGGAGACTACCTCCACCCTCGCGCCGAACTGGTCGAAACGCGCTCCCCACGTCGAGTTGTGCTGTTCGGCTAAAAGCGTGGTGGGAGCGACGACCGCGACCTGGCAGCCATCGAAAACGCATTTGGCGGCGGCCCGGAGCGCGACCTCAGTCTTGCCGAATCCGACGTCCCCGACCAACAGCCTGTCCATCGGTATGGCCCGTGCCATGTCCCGCGATATTTCGTCTACCGCGCGCAGTTGGTCCGAAGTCTCTTTGTATGGGAAGGCGCGCTCAAACTCCGCCTCCTGCGCGGGATCTCCCTTGAAAGAGCGTCCGGGCGTGATCTCCCTCCTGGCGTATACGTCCACAAGGTAACGCGCCGCCATCTCGGCCTGTTCGCGGGCGCGGCGGGAGGCTTTTTTCCAATGTCCCCCGCGCAGATTGTCGGCGACCGGTTCAGTCCCCGGATAAGTCCT
>WRKN01000140.1 GCA_009778055.1 Synergistaceae bacterium | reverse complement strand
AAATGAACGGAACTGAGCTGTTTTTGCATACGTTGGTTGAGGTCAAGAAGCTGAAAGAGGATGACGCGAAACTAGTTATGGAATTTTACAAGAAAATCCGTGTGCTAAAGATCTACAAAGGGAATCTGAGATCCGACATCGTTCTAACCTCTTTTCCCCGTTGAGTTTTTATTCCCTACTCGATGAAACTTTCTCTCAATCTGAAAGCCCCATTTTATAGAATTGGGGCTTTCGGAATCCTTCAAATAATTTTCCTCAGTATAGGTCAGGTAAGTGTGAAGCACGGCGCATTCCTTGACGATGATGTGCTTAAAGATGCTGTTGAAGCGGCAAAGGGCAAAGGCGCAAAAAAGAAGAAAGCAGCATAGGTCGAAACGCCCGCGAGGGCGTCTGTCCGTAAAGCGGACACTGATGATGACCAATGAAGGAATCTGTTTCTTAATTTTGAAAGGAGATTACAATAAATGAAAAAGACAGCTATTGATGCACAGCGCGGTACTATCTTTATGGTGGCGCCGGAAAATCTAACGCTCGTTACCGATCCGAATCACCCGCTTTACGATCCACGGGTACACGACGTTGCGGAAGACTCGATGGTTTGCAATGTAATGGTCTACGGAGTTTTGGAGCCGATTTTGGTTCGCAAAGACGGCGACAAAATTGAAGTCGTGGCCGGGAAACACCGTGTTAAGGCTGCTATTGAGGCAAATCGACGTCTGACCGCTGAAGGCAAACAACCGATCCTGGTCCCGACTGTCATAAAAAAGGGCTCCGACGCTGACCTTTACGGCATACTCATCAGCGAAAACGAGATACGCAAAGACGACACGCCGATGGCAAAGTCAGAGAAGGCTCGCAAGCTTCAAAACATGGGTTACTCCGTTCAGCAAATTGCCGTCACATTCGGTGTATCTCGGCAGGCGGTTGATAGCTGGTTGATGCTCCAGGACCTAGCGCAACCGATACAAGAAGCCGTCGAGAAGGAAGAGATATCGGCTACGGCTGCGGCAAAGCTGGCGAAATTTAGCAGGCAAGAGCAGGTCGAGCGTTACGAAGACCTAAAAAAGCAGGAGCAGCCCATGACCGTCTCGAATGTACAGCAAGCCGCAAAGTCCGTTGATAACGTGCCAGCGCCTCGCCTGAAAAATCGCCGAGAGATTGAACAGAAACTTGCAGCCGCGGTACCGTCAGACGACCATACCAAGGGGTATCGGGCAGCACTGCTATGGATGCTGGGGAGGGAAGAGGAAGAGTGATATAATAATTAGTCAGTGTGGAGGAGTTAAAGGGATTCGAACCAATAGATTTAGCCCCTTAATCGTTTGGTTTTCCTTAAAACCTTAAAGGATATGGTTTCACCCTCCGTGTTTTTGGGTGTGATACCTTGCCCTCCGCCAGACAAATAAACTAAATCCCTTTCACAGGGATTTAGTTTTAGTCTCTAACTGGATTCCTCGATAGGTTATCTCTATGCAATCTTTTACACGATACTCAGCATACCCTGGAATCCCGTGTAAGACGTTGTATAGCCTAGGCTATTTGAAAGTGCGAATTTGTAAATTGTTACTTCACGATTTCACGGCTGGAAATGGCCTCGACTATACGAGCAAAATGTCACCGCCGCTGATTAGAGGCACAAGGAACTTGTCTCCTACATTTTGCGCGATGTCTTTTCCTCTTAATATCTCCACGAGCCTGAGCGCGAAAAACACTGTTGTCGCCGGCCCCTTGGAAGTTGTGACGTTCCCGTCGGTTTCCACTATGCCCTCGCCAATGACGGCTCCGGTCAAGTACGATTCCATGCCGGGGTAACACACCGCCTTTTTGCCGTTCAGTATCCCCGCCTTGCCAAAGACGGCGGGAGCCGCGCAGATGGCGGCCACGTGTTTTTTCTCCCTGTCGTAACGTTTCACCAGGTCCAGAAGCCCCTCGTGTTCCGTGTAGTCTAGCGTGCCGCCGGGAATCACCAGCATGTCGAACGCTTCGTCGCGCGCCTTCTCGAACAACGCGTCAGCCCGCACCTGTATTCCGTGCTTACCGTTCACCATCTCCCGTCCCGTGAGAGAAACCGTCGTCACGTCAACCTCACCGCGCCTGAGAATGTCCGTGGTGGCGATGGCTTCGGTTTCCTCAAATCCGTCCGTCAAAAATAACGCCGCTTTTGCCATTGTTGTTGCCATTCTTGCGTCACCTCCAAGAATAATATAGCAGTGCTTCCCTAAAAATCAATTCCTGTTGTTGGCTTTCCACACGTGAAGCCCGAGGGCGACCCCTATCACTCCGTAGGCCAGGAACGTTCTGAAGTACTCTCCCAAAACCGCCTGTCCGAACAGGGATTGACCTATTTCCGGCGACATTATGAACATAGCGTTGAAAAGTATGGCGCCGAACACGGCGTTTTTTATGCTTGCCCTTGAAGCGGAAGCTCCCCCCACGAGCAGCGCGGCAACCGAGAACAGCCCTATCTGGGTATGCGCGCTGTAGGTGCTCAGCGTTCCCATGTTCTGAAGAAATATAAGCTGCCCCCACGCCGCGAGGACAGTCGAGATCATGGTGGCTATTATTCTCGTCCTGTCCACGTCTATGCCCGACACCTCCGCCACGTGCCGGTTCTGGCCGACCGCCCGGAAATCCTGCCCCAGCTTCGTCTTCATTATCAGCTCGGTAAATACGCACAGGGCTATTATCAAAAGGCCGGTAACCACCGGGACGGGACGGAGCTTCATGAGATTGGATTTCGCGGCTATGGCATGGACGGCAATACCCGCGGCGGTAACGCACATGAGAACGTTAAAGCCGAAGGACATCGGGCGGTTCTTATACCCCTGCCCCCTGCGTCTGTTCACGCAATATCCAATTATCAGCGTCGCGAGCACAGCCAGCGATATCGCAAGGAGGGCGTAAACGAACGGAACCTGGTATATGTTGTCAAGGACGTATTTCAACCCGCCTCTTTCGGCCGGCACGAGATCGACGGTCATCCTTATGCCGACGCCGCTGGGTATTATCATGGGATGCGTGGCCGGAACCTTTATTATTCCCCCTACCGCGAACAGGAACAAAAACTGATAAATCCCGTTGGCAAAATATCCCACGATAAGGCCCGCTATCATTTCCTGACCCCGCGTCCTGTTGTAGAGTTTGCCCGTGAAGTACCCGCATAAAGCGGCGAAAAAGAACGAAACCACGAAGCAGAACAACATGCCGCTCACGCCGCCAAGTTCGTGGTAACGGGCTATAGCAATGGCGGCCTGTCCCGACATTGCCCCGATCACTATTCCAAAGTTGAGCCCAAGTCCCGCCATAACGGGTATTATCAGGGAAAGCACCAAAAACGTGTTTCTGAATATCCTGCCGTTCAGCTCATTGAGAAAGAAATTCATGGAGATGTCCCTGGAGACCAGGAAGCCGAACAAAACGAACAGGACGAATATTATAGTCACTATATACTCGAGCGCCCACGACGTTATTCCTTTGAGGCTGAATGTCATTTTCTCAGTCCTCCCTCTTAACTTGCGTCAGGGCGTAAAGGATTATTCCGTACTGGACTATCACCCTCATTATCTCCGACAGGTCGGTTCCCTTGAAAATTTCGTTGGCGACCGGCAGCGCGGTGGTAAGGAGTCCCTGAAAAAGTATTACCCCTATGACGACATTCAAGACGTTTGCCCGCGAAGCCGTGGCCCCGCCTATGAGAACCGCCGCGACGGCCGAGAATGCCATCATCAAAGGGGCTGAGTAAAGCTGGGCGTATCCGAAACTTTGTGAGTATATTATTATTCCTATGGCTCCGAGTATATTTGATAAAATATTAGCCCATATCCTGTTGCGGTCTACGTCCAGCCCGGCGGCCCGCGCGAACCTGGGATTTATGCCTCCCGCCGATATCGCTATTCCTGTCTTTGACCTGAAAAACAACGAGACCAGCGCCGAAAGAAAACAGAAAACCAAAAGCATCCCGGTGGGGATTATCACGTCCCCTACCTTGAACATAAGGAAATTATTCAGTATTTGAGCGCCCCCGACCACGTCAAGCTGAATTGTCTCCCTCAGTCCCCTGCCGATAAACCAGCCCATTTTGGGATTTTTGAACGGAACAGCGAACCAGGCCAGGCTCATCAGCGCGGTTACGGAGAACCCGGTATAGGTGGCTATGACCATCTCCGAGCCTTTGACGGCGTTGAGCAGCTTACCGTAAACGTACCCGGCGGCGGCGGCAAGGGGGATGGAAAAAAGAATTGAGCCGAACAGCCATGAAATGCCCGTCAGGTTCAGCTCTATCGAGCACACCAGGGCGAACAGCCCGCACACTATGCCCAGGGGCAGGGCAAAATTAGGCCCGGTTCCGGACTGTATGGCCGGAACCATCGCGAGAACCAGCACGCCGTTCATTCCCGCGCGCCTGATAGTGTCGCTCAAAAGCGTCTGGACGGAAATTCCGACAAAAGGGGCGGTTATAAGGGTGGCAGCCCAAAACGCGCCTATCATCAGCGTGGGCACGCCAAGACCGCCAAAAACGGCTTTCATTGGGCACGCCCCCTGCCTGACATCATCAGGCCGAAGTCGGCGTCGTCGGCGTCCGGGGGGAGGACTCCGGCCACGGTTCCCGCGCATATAATCACGATTTTGTCGCAGATACTGCGCAGCTCGGCAAGCTCGGAGGACGTCATGACAATGGTCATGCCGTATTCTTCGTTGAGTTTGAGCAGGAGGTCGAGAATCAGCTTCTTTGCCCCGACGTCTATACCTCTTGTGGGCTCCGAAACAAAAAGAAGCCGCGGCTGTTGGGTAAGCGCCCGCGCCACACATACTTTCTGCTGGTTCCCGCCGCTCAGGCTGCCCGTGTTTTGCAGGGGGGATTTGCAGCGTATGTCCAGCTCGCCGATCATGCGTTCAGCGTGTTTCCTTATTTCACGGTCATTTTTAAGGGTAAAGCCGGCAAATTTGTTAAGAAATTTTCCATTTACCTGCATGGCGGTAAACGCGACGTTAAGTTCTATCGACTCGTCCGGAAGAAGCCCCACGCCTTTTCTGTCCTCGCTCACAAACGCCATGCCGGACGCTATCGCCGACCGGGGGGAGTTCAGGGGGAGCGGTTTTCCATTGAAACAAACCTCTCCGTCCGCCGGATAAGCCCCCATTATGCCGTTCGCTATCCCCAGCTTGCCCTGCCCCGCCAGTCCGCCTATACCTATAATTTCCCCTTTGCGGACTTCGAGGTCGACGCCCTTCACCATTTCTCCCGGCATTCCCACGCGCAGTTTTTTTACGCTGAGCGCGACCTCGTCCGAAATTTTTTTTTCGCTTCTTTGCGCCCTGTTTATCGTAACGCTGCGCCCTATCATCAATCGCGCTATCTCGACAACGTCCGTGTCCTTTACGTCCCTGGTCGTCACAAGCTGCCCGTCCCGCAGAATCGTCACTCGGTCGGCCACGTCCGCTATCTCGTCCAGCCTGTGGCTGATGAATATTATCCCGATTCCCGACCTGGCAAGCCCGCGCATGGCGTTAAGGAGGTTTCGGGCTTCCGATTCGGTCAAAACGGCGGTAGGTTCGTCGAACACGAGGATTTTTATGCCGGTTTTGTCTATTTCACGCGCTGTTTCTATAAATTGTTTGTGCCCCACGGGAAGCCCGGCGGCCAAGGTAAACTCCTCTATGTCCAGGCCGAGCGTGTCGAGCGCCTTGCGAGCGTCGGCGTTCATCTTTGCCATGTCCAGGATTTCGAGTTTTTTATTGGAAAAATTGGAAAATATGTTGGGGGTGGTTATCTCTCTGTTGAGCTTTATGTTCTCGGTTATCGTAAACCCCGGAATCAGCATGAACTCCTGATGAACCATGCCTATTCCCGCGTCCATGGCTTCAAAAGGGGATTTTATAAAAGTTTTCTCTCCGGCGATAATGACGTCTCCGTCGTATCCTCCGGTGGAGTGGATCGCCGGCATACCGAAAAGCACGTTCATGAGGGTGGATTTTCCCGCGCCGTTCTCGCCGGCCAGCGCGTGTATCTCGCCCGCGCGCACTTCAAAACTGACGTTATTCAACACCACGTTTCCCTGATAGCTTTTGGACACGTTGTTGAAAGCAAGCAAAACCTCGCTCAAAATGCTGCCTCCTGACTGGATAGTGCCGTCACGAGATATTAGCCCAAAAAACAATATACCTGAACACAAAATCCAAGCAATAGTCAATACTTTTTGAAGATAGTTTATCACATAATTACATCTCGTGATGAGACTATCCGTAGACAGACACACCATCAAACACCCGAACATCCCATTTGTTAGAGCCTGTTGTCAGTTTCAGCCGCGAGATGTCAACGTCGGCGGCGTTGTGATTACCGCAAAGGGGCTTGCTATATCAAGAGGGAAACGGACGGGGGCGGGGTACGCTTCACCCGCTTTTTCAAAGCGTGTGACCCACTCTGACACTTTCCCGCTTCGCGGGCAAAGTGCCGTGGGCGCTCCCGCGGGGCCCTGCCGGGGGCTTTGCCGCCGT
>WRKN01000139.1 GCA_009778055.1 Synergistaceae bacterium | reverse complement strand
TTCCGAGCCGCGTAGATAACGGCAAACACACAGGCCACGCAGCAAAGAAGTAAAGCAAACGAAATCCTTCTCCACTGCGCCGCGTTTTGGGATAAATACCCGTATCGTTCCGCCGCCTCCGTCCTGCCTGCCAGAAAAGGGTCTTGGGATAAGACTCTTGCTTCTTCGTCCTGTTTCATTACCATGCACTATCCTTTCTTTTTGGAGGAGCAGCCATAGAGTTAGCCGCGCCGCCGGGGTTATTGCGCGTCTCCGCAAATTGTTGGGCGCGCTGGTAGTCCGAATAAATCCTTTCCCCCGCGCCTCTCGGTCCGCCGGATTGAGGCCCGGTCATGATTGTCTTGAACGCCTCCATCGCCCCGGTTTGTTTCGCTTCTTTAGGGCTAGCGCCGGTATCGCTGGCGGCCTGCTGAGTGTATTGATAACTCTGCATGGCTTGAGAGACGGTAGAGGCCCCGCCTATGATTTTTTGCGCCATCGCGTGACTCGTGTTCACGACGGTAGCGCCGAGAGCGTAACCGGCAGCCGCCGCGCCCCTTATCGCCCCGCCGTCCATACCGGAAACGGAGCCGGACAGCACTGACGAGGCAAACTGTGGAACCGCTTTCAGAATCGTGTAGAATCCCAAGAGGGCGCAGCTCATCGGCATGAGGAAGGAAAATACGCTTTCGGCGTTTGTGAGTTGAGAGGCGATCATTCCAGGCCATGTGCTCATGATGTTTTTTATCACGCCAAGGCACAGGGAGAGCATAAGCATCTTGATTCCCACTGAAACCAACGCCTTGATGTAGCTCAAGAACATGTCGCGGAAATAGCCAATCACGAAGAAACTAGCGGTGAACAATCCGCCGATCAGAATGAAAATCGCTTCGATTTCCACCACCAGCACGGTTGTGGCAATCATGAAAAACAGGCAGTTGATGAGGAAAATGATGAACGTCATGCAGATAATCAGCCCTATGTCTCTCCAGCCAAGCCCTGTCGTAAAGTCAACAAGCGGACTCGTTACCGTGTTAAAGAGAGTCATCAGGCTGCCGAAGCCAACATCCTGCCCGCTTATCGTCGAGCCTATCTTCTTGATAGACAGGGTAATCGTGGCCAGTCTATGAGGCGCGTTCAAGAGCCAGACCAGGAGACCGACGATGAAGGCATAGCGGACAAAGAGGGCCACTATGCCGTCAAGAGTGATATTCCCGGCGAGAGCCAGGTCTTTTATCCCTATCGCAAACCCGATGATTGCCGTGAGAGCGAGAAGATGTAAGGCTATTTCACCGGCCTTAGTCAGCCAGCCCTCACAGGAGTTCGATATTGCTATGTACAAATCCGCCATAGCGACGTTCGCTATTTGCGCCGCAGCGTCGGCGCGAGAAGCGAAAAGCATGAGAATCAAGAGGCTGAAAAGAATAAAGAAGATTTTTCTGCCGGACATGCTGATAAAGATAGCGCCCATAACGTCACTTCCCCAAACTGTCTATGAGGCTTTTGTCAGGAATGTTCACGGGGTCTTCATCTCCACGCTTGAAAAACGACTCGATACGCCTGTTGCCAAGGTCGCTTTGGGCGCGTTCTGTTTCATACGCCGTTCCCGCCATCTGCGCCTGCATCATTTGAAGCTGGCGCAGCTTCATGGAATCCTCCGCCAGCAATCCGAGCAGTTGGTTGGTGGCCTGAATCAGTTGATTACGCCCCGTGGCCGACTGCGCCTTTTTTTGTAATTCCTCAAGCGCGGAAACGTCGTCGTTTACAAGCTGCTTCCAGGAAACGCCAATGGCCTCCATAGTGTTCCTGACTGTATCCATCTGCGTGTCCGTGATTTTCCGATACTCGGAGGAAAAATCGCTGACACTGGATAAACTGCTCAAATCCGCGTAGCTTTTGAAACGGCGTTTCAGTTCCTCGTCCATGTTGGCGAGGGAGTAAGAGAGGCCCTTGGTTTTGTCGATGACGCCTTTGATTGACGAGTAAATCCCGCTTACGTCCCTGAAAAACTGATCCGGTATCGTAAGCGTGTTATTAACCATGTCCTGAATCATGGTTATCTGGTTTTGAATCTGGTCGGAAAGCTGCTTTACTTGCTGAACGAGTTCGGCGTTGTTCATAATCTGCGTAAATTCCGTCGCGCCGCCTGTAACGCCGCCACCGGCGTATGCCGTGTTTACCGTAAAACAGCACAACAGACACAGCGCGATGATTCTGTTTGCTTTCCTCATTAAAAACCCTCCTTTGATTTGAATTTTTCCAACCACGCTTCGCCCCAGCTCTCAAGCTCTCGGGAACGGAGCCAGTGAGCAGGCCATTCCGCGTCGTGCCGTTTTTGCAGTTCTCGGATTTTCTTCAAATCGTCTTTGCCGGAAGCACCTACAAACGAAAGCGCCACGGGAGCCAGTCCAAGGTCGAAAAGACGGTAATTCCGTGAATTAGGCGCGGCGTAGTAATAATGTTGTTTCATCACGGCGGTAGCGATGAGCCGCACCTGCTGGCTATTAAATCCCAGGCGTCCCATGTAGAGTTCTTTCAAATCGTCGTTCAGCGCGGAGGGGTTCGGCAGCAGAATCCTCGTAAAGCACGACTCAAGAATGGTTTGTCGTATCGGCGAATCCACTATGTCGGACAGGTTTTGCGTGGCAAGCACAACCGCGCAGTTTTTCTTTCGCAAAACCAGCAGCCATTCCTTGATTTTCCTCTGGAACATCTCATGCGACAGCGCCATCCATGCCTCGTCGATAATAATCAGCGACGGCGGATTATGCCTGCCCTCCACAACGGAATCCAGCCGCTTCTCTATTTCCCGGAACAGGAACAGAAATATCGGCATGACCAGCTTCGCGTCCATCTGAAACACGTGATCCAGCTCAAAACAGGTGAACCGCCTGTAACGTATGTCGTTGGAATCACCGTCAAGAAGGATTCCCCCAGGGTTGTCCCCGGTGTAGTAGTCCAGATATTTCCTCAAATCCATGCTCTGAACCGTATGCGTGAAATTGGTGAGCGTCCTCATAGACGGGTCTGTCGTCGTCTTCGCCAATGTTTCAAGCGCAACGCTTATTGACGCCCGTTCGTCCGGCGTCGGGGGGCTTCCCTTTGAAAGAATTATCGCCGCCTCCAACCACTCCTGAGCGTCAAGCCTTTCCGTGGGCGTGTCTATTGCCGCCAGCGGGCAGAAGCGCAAAGGCGCTGATGAATCCGACGTTTCAGCTCCAATGTCGTAATGTGCGGCGTCAATACAGGACGATACGAGAGCGAACATGCTGTATCCCTTGTCGAAAGCGAATATCCTGGCTCCCTCGTATCTCTCGAATTGAGAGGCTATCATTGCGAGAAGCGTGGACTTTCCGCTCCCTGTCGGCCCAAGTATGAGGGTATGCCCTACGTCGCCGTCGTGGAGGTTCAGGCGGAACGGCGTGCTTCCCATAGAGGCCGCCTGTAAAAGCGCCGGACTCTTTTGCGGGAAATACGGCGACGGGCAAAATTCTTCCCCCGTCCAGTCCGTCGTCGCCGGGATTATGTCGGAGAAATTGAGGCTCGAAATCATCGGCTTGCGGACGTTTTCATATCCGTGGCCGGGAAACGAACCTAAAAAAGCCTCCATACCGTTGCGTTTTTCGATTTTCGCCGGGAATCCCCTGAATTCGAAAGCCTTGATAATCTCCCGCGCCCGTTCTTCAAGCTCATCCGGGTCGGTTCCCCTTACGAGGACTACGCAGGTATGATGACCGTAGCAAATGTCGCCGGAGTCAAGGGGTTGCGCCGCATCGTCGATATCGGCCACCATGTTTGCCGCGTCCAGGTTTATCGGCGCGTCGGTACGGTTGAGGATCTGCGACATAAAACTCCGGGTCTTCTGCGCCCATCGCTTGCGGAGCGCGGCCAGATGACCGGAGGCGTCAAGAAAATCCGTAAATATAAACCTGTTGGACATCCTCACCTCGAACGGCAGAAGTGACAATGAGTGCAAAATTCCCGGATAGCTTCCCTGCGGATAACCCATGACGGAAATGACCATGACGTGGTTGTCGTCGTGAATCATTGGGCTTCCGACAAGTAAATCTCTTGCCAGCAGCGTGTCAAGGTATGTCGGGGCTGGGCCTGGGACGCGGACGGGATGCCATCTTCCGTTGATGACGTAATTGAGCGCCCGCAGCAATTCGGCGTTCATTATTATTTCGCCGCCGTCCAGCTTCATGGGTTTGCATGTCATTCTCTCAAGCCGTATTTGCCTGCTTGCGGTGAAGGAATTTTGTAATTCGTCCAGTTTGTCCTCAAACTGCTTTAGGCTTTTGTCCTCTGTTTCCTGGTAATCCCCGTCGTTTTCGCCCAGCAAAAAATTCGCCGCCTTTTTCACTTTGCCGGACTGCTCAAACGCGGGGGGGAGGTACGTGAAAAAGAGCGCGATCCGCGTCTCGAAATGGTGGGCTTCCTGTTTGTGGTAGTAATGCCGTTCAAGGTCGATGAGGTAATTGGTCGGTTCGGAGAAGAAGCCCGCCGGATATCCTTCGGCGGACTTGCGTATCATCTCGGCGTGGAGCATCCAACCGCGCCCCAGCCTCATAAGCGCCCTGCTGATATATGCGGACAGGGCTTCCACTTCCTCCTTCGTGGCGCTCTCCAAATCCGGCCCCTTGTACCAGAAACCGGCCATGAGAGCGCCGTTTTTCATTTCTATGACGCTTTCCGTGAGTAGCGTCCGGTACAGCAGCAAATCCGAAAAACCAAGTTCATGTTTCGTTTTCATGGCGCTCTGTACGCTCATCAGCTCCATCGCCTCGCCTTCGGAATATTATTTATAAAACCTGCCGTACTCGAAGCCGGATACTCGCCCTTGTACTGGACGTTCCTGCGGAACACGTCGCTCATTTGGGCGTCAGCCTTTGCCATGTGAGACAGCATGGCGCGCCCTATAAAAAAGAGCGCGGCCGCAGCGAGCATGTTGAGCCAGTTCCCGGTCACAATACCTCCCGGCCCGGCAAGCAATGTCACCACCATGCACAGCATGAGAAAGAGGAACCGTTCGCAGCCCATGATGAGCTGCGGACGGACGAGGCTTCTGTGAATGGGGACAATTCTCAGGTGTTCTTCCATAACGTCAGGCGATTAACGCGCTTTGAAGCCCGAACATGCCTAGAACCGATGGAGCCGCGCCAAGCATTCCGGCCAGTATCGCGGCCATAGCTATCCAGCGCACCCATCCGCCTAGTTCCGAGCCTACGAACGCCACCGCGCAGAAACCGCAGACGATCATGAAAAGCCCCAGCGAAAAGGCCACGGGGCCTGTAAGCGAATCCGCCAGGCTTTTCAGCGCGGAATCCCACGGGAAATTAGCCGTGGTGTTCGCCTCAGCCGTTCCTACAAAACATATAAGGAATAGAACCGCCGTCAAAATCGCTAAAAACGCTGTATTCCTGTGCTTTCTTCTCATAACTTTCCTCCTTGTAAAATTCCACAAAAAACAAAAAGCTACCCGTCTTTTCTTCCGCCGCTTATTTTGTAAACATGTTCATATCCATATCCCCCCTCTCCATAACCCGTGACGCAGATAATTTCCGTCACCTGCCTGCCGAGCCTCCCAAACTCCTTCATGTAGACCACGACGTTTACCGCCTCGGCGATTAACGCCCGCATGGGCGTCACGGAAACCTCTGAAATTAGTTGTTCCAGCCGGAGAAGCGCGGCGGGAGCGTTGTTCGCGTGAACCGTCGCAAGCCCTCCAGGGTGTCCTGTGTTCCAGCTTTTCAATAAATCCAGCGCCTCTCCCCCTCGGACTTCGCCGATGATGATCCGATCCGGCCTGTACCTCATCGCTGTTTTCAGGAGCTTTTGCATGGATACGCCGTCCGACGCGACGAAGTTTTGTTTGTTTGTTGTGGCGCATTGAAGCTCCTGCGTGTCCTCGATGACGATTAGCCGGTCATTTGGCGCTATCTCCAGAAGTTCGCGTATGAGGGCGTTGACCAATGTAGTCTTACCTGACGACGTACCTCCGGCCACGAGGATGTTTTTCGCGCCGCGTATCGCCTCCCGCAAATACTCAGCCGCTTCTTCGGGTATGCGGGCCTCGCTTACGTAACGTGAGAGAGGGAATATCGCGGAGGCGTGTT
Source organism: Synergistaceae bacterium (assembly GCA_009778055.1). Classification (GTDB taxonomy): domain Bacteria; phylum Synergistota; class Synergistia; order Synergistales; family Aminobacteriaceae; genus WRKN01. Next base: position 454 of record WRKN01000139.1, on the reverse strand, counting down.
TACGGATACTTATGGAGGGGCCGCCCGGCGTTGTCGGCGGTATCGCTCCCTCCACTCTGGAACCGTCCAAAGGGAGCTTTCCTTCCAAAACCGGGGTTGACTCGTTCAATTCCATGCCGTTCATGGCGGCGATTGTTCCGAGCGCAGCCGTGAGGTTTTCCGGCTGGATTCGCTCTCCCGTGTCGTATAGGCGTTTACCTTTTTCCTCTATCCAGATTCGCCCGTCCGAATTGACGCAGATTTCCAGTACGTCCGGGTTTTCCAGGGCGCTCACTATACTCGCCCCAAACTCGCGTTTCAGTTTGTTCCCCAGACGCCTCAACTGTTCCGCCGTTTCAAGTGACAAATGCAATTCCCCCCTATGCCGTAACGTGATCCTTTTGAGTAGGTTAAGGCGGCGCTCAGGGTGTGTTGATAAAAAAAGCCCGCTTTATCTCCGGCCTTGTTACCAATT
>WRKN01000138.1 GCA_009778055.1 Synergistaceae bacterium | reverse complement strand
CACTTGATGTTGCCGCCCAGCATCATGGAGACGCCGACCTCCGCCACTATGCGCCCGTAGGCCGTCATTGCCGCGGCGAGAACCGCGAACCGCCCTTCCCACAGGCAGGAAATCGCCATGCGCCAGCCCGACGCTCCCAAAGTAGCAAGCGTCACCGACAGCCGCCGGTCCAGCCCCTCTATAGCCGAGGCCGTAAGCGCCGTCACAATGGGCAGGGCAAGAATCGTCTGCCCGATGGCCATACCCCGGATGGTGAAAAGCACCCCCAAGTCTCCAAGAGGACCCCGGTTTGAAATGAGGGAGTATACGAGAAGCCCGACAACGACGGTCGGAAGCGCCAGCATCGTGTCGAAAAACGCCCGGAGCAGGCGGCGGCCCGGAAATTTGAAATAGCCCAGGACGAATCCGAGCGGCAGCCCCAGAATCAGCGAGGCGCACATGGACAGCGCCGTCAGGGAGAGCGTGACGGAAATAATCGACCACATCTCCTCGTCAATAGAGAAAATGAGGCCGACTGCCTGGGAGAAGCCCTCGGAAACGTAGTTCAGGGTCTACTCGCCCCCTATTCCGCGTTGGGGAAAAATAATTGCTTTCCTTCGAGTTTGAAATCCGCGATGTCCCGCTGAACCTTCGGCGAGGTCAGCCACTCGGAGAAACTTTTCGCCAAATCGTATTTAACGTTGCCGTTCTTCTCAGGGTTGACGGGGATAACGCTGTACTGGTTGCGGAGCGAATCATCGCCCTCGACGACTATCACGACAGGGGGGCTGCCTTTATGAATAACCTCGTAGGTGATGAAGGTTCCCCGGTCGGCGAGGACGTAAGCGCTGCGCTCCCCGGCGATGTTTATTGTGTCCAGCATCCCCTGGCCGGTCTGGAGATACCAGTTTTCCCTGTCGGGTTCAGCGCGTCCGGCGTCCTTCCACAGCCTCAGTTCGGCCATATGCGTTCCGGATTTGTCCGCGCGGCTTGCGAAGGACGCGCCCTTCTCGGCGATGGCTTTCATCGCCTCGCCGATTTTTTTGTCTCTGACCCCCGCCGGGTCGCTCGCGGGGCCGAGCAGCACGAAGTCGTTGTACATCACACGCCTGGGCTCAATGCCCCAGCCCTCATCGACAAAGGATTTTTCCGCGCCGGGGTCGTGGGTCAGCACGACGTCCACATCGCCGTTCTTCCCATACTCGAGCGCCCTGCCCGTTCCGACGGAAACCCATTGAAGCTCTATTCCCGCCTCCTCGCGCAGAATCGGCTGGAGGTAGTCAAGCAGCCCGGTGTTGTCCGTGCTGGTCGTGGTCGCCATTCTCAGGACAGGGGCCGCCCCGGACGCCGAGTCGATGAAGCAGATGAAGCTGATAAAGCAGATAAAAAACGCTGACGCCGCGAAAGCGGCAAAAAATAATTTCCAGCGACGCCCGTACAATTTCATACTCCCACGCCTTTCTTAAAAAAATTAAAAAAAACGCCTTCCTTTCGGAAGGCGCTCACAAATCAAATCGCTTAGAACGAATCTGTATAAATTTTTTCCACAACTTCTTTCCCGCTGCCGACCGGGGCGCAGCCAAGCAGGCCCGCCAATCCCGGGGTTTCAAACGCGAGCTGCACCAGCCTGGGCACATCCGACTTTGTGAAGCCGATGTCTCCCATCGTTTCGGTCACTCCCACGGACTTCAGCCAGGAGCGTACGCCTTCGGCGGCTTTTTCCGCTTCCCCCGCGTCCCCGGTCAGGCCGGGCGCTATGGCGCTGAGCATATCGGCCAAAATAGCGCCGGAAGCAGGATAAATTGTCTTGACCACCGCGGGCAGCAAAACGGCCAGGCCAAGGCCATGAGCCAGTTCCGTCTTAATACCGCAGAGCGGGTGCTCCAGCGCGTGCGTGAAGTGGAGCAGCCCATTGTCGAAAGAAGTGCCCGCAATCATGGCGGCGTATGTAAGGAAATAGCGCGCGGTCAAATCTTTTGGGTTTTCTATCGCAACGGGTAAGTATTTCGCAATCAATCTGACGACTTCTTTGCCCAGGGTAATCGAAAAGGGATTGTTCAGTACCGTGGTCGCGGCCTCTACCACGTGGTTCACGGCGTCTACGCTTACATATCGGGTTTGGTTTGCCGGCAGGCCGGTCATCAAAGCCGGATCGTCGATAGAGTACAGCGGATAAATGCAATCATACGCAATCGCGGGCTTGTACTCTTTCTCGGGGATTGTCACCACGGCAAACCGATTGGCTTCAGTTCCTGTGCCGTGCGTCAAGTTGATGGCAATCAGCGGAACCGCCTTTTCCGCGGAGAATTTCATCTCGTAGAGATCCTGACAGGTTTTGTCCGGGTATTCCAAAAGAATCGCCGTGCTTTTCCCCGCGTCAATCGGACTGCCGCCGCCGATGGCGATGACTGCCTTCGCTCCGGCTTCTCTGGCGATTTTTACCGCCTCGTCGACTTGCTGAGTTTCCGGATTGGGCTGCACCTTGTTATAAAGCGCGTAACGAATCCCCTGCTGATCCAACGCTTTGGTCACGTAATCCCACGCGCCGGTCTGGGCGTAAGCGCCTTTGCCGGTCACGGCAATGACACTGTCAACTCCCCGGAGCTTTAACTGCTCCGCGATAAAATCCATCTTTTTGATTGCCCCCACGCCCAAGAAAACACGGCTTCCGCAGATAATGGTGCTAACGTTGTTCACATCAATTTTTTGCTCCCAAGACACTGGTAATACCCCCCTCTCGTAATAAAAAAAATGTTGTATAAACAAAAAAACGCCTTCCTTTTGGAAGGCGCGCATAGGACAATTCCCACGGCTTCTCCTTTCCAAAAGGGAGGCGCGGCGGTTTCCCCCCGCACCCTCATCAGCCGCCCTCCGTAGGCTCCGGCGAAAACAAAAATACCAAATACCCTTAGGAGGTACGGCTCGGAGAAATTCATCTTATTTGGATAATAAAATAAAGCGAAATCATTGTCAAGGAGCCGGACTGCGTTGTGCCGGACTACGTTGTAATACCTACCATCCGGGCTACTTTATCCACTTGAGCGCCATCTCGAGTTCCTCGGGCGTGTTTATGTCGGCCGGGGCCTCCTGGACGAGCTTGATGTTGTCGATAAGTTTAGCCCGGATATTCATGCCGTCCTCCAGCCAGCGCAGTTGTTCCAGCTTTTCCCTGTTTTCGAGCACCCCTACGGGCAGCCTGACCGCGCGTTTCAGCGCCTGAAATTTGAAAACGTAAAGCCCGACGTGCTGATAGAAGTCTTTGTTGACGTCCGTACGTTCGGGGTCTCGGACATAGGGGGCGGCGGCGCGGGTGAAGTACAGGGCGCGGGCTTCATCCTCGCCTTCGCCCAGTCCCATGCAGATTTTCACTAAATTGGGATTCCGCTCGTCCCCAGGCTTCATCTTCATGCCGCAGGTGGCGACGTCGCACCCGCCCTGTTCTATCATTTTTATCAGCGGCAGGGTGACGCGGGGATCGACGTTCACGTCGTCGCCCTGGAAGTTCACGATAACGTCGTAAGCTCCGCCGATTTCCTCCAGCGCCGCCGCGATCCTGTCGGTTCCGCTGGGCAGGTTCGGGTCTGTAAGCACAGCGCGTGCGCCGAACCTGGAGCACTCGTCAACGATAACCCTGTCTCCCGCGGCAACTACTATATCTCCAGACAGCGCGGATCTGCAGTTCTCGTAAACGCGCCTGATCAGCGTTTTACCGTTTATGTCAATCAGCGGCTTGTCCGGCAGGCGAGAGGAACCCATACGAACAGGTATCAGCGTTATAATTTTAGTCATTTCGATTGCGCTCCACCAACCCACGTTCACTCATTGCTCATGAATAAATTCCGAATCCTCTCAAGCGGCAGCTTGGTTACTCTTGCTATTTGCAGTTTATCAGCTTATCCCCTATTTTGACAAATAAAAACCCCCGGTTTTTCAGCCGGGAGTCATTCATCCAACATTAAAGTCTTGCTTCTTTTTTTTAACGCGGCAAGTTGCTCTTTTTCGATTTGAGAAATACTCTTCTCCGGCGTCGGCAGATTCTCCGGCATTGTTCCGCCCACGCGCTCTATAGCGGCGCGGACTTCGCGCCCAACAATATAATGTGTTTGATTGGCGGCGCTCGCGCCCTTTATATCATCACGCCTCAACTTGCTTTCCGTCTGCGAGATACGAAACAGGTTGGCAATCAGTTCTTCGCTGCCCATATAGTCAAGAATTTTTTCACGGACCGCAAGCCCTTTTTTATCGTGAATGTCTTCAACAGTCATGCCGCCATACAGCCCCATATACCCGGCGTTTTGAAAAATCGCAAACTCTTCATTCGTGATCACGCCGGCGTCGCGCGCGGCCTCGGCGAGCAAATTATTCCATTGCTTGATATCGCCTCGAATAACTAATCGTTTATTGTTCTCGTCAAGTTGATTGAACCGATCCGCGATTTCCTGGCGGTAAGTCTGAATGGCAAAATAGGTTTGCCCGAGCGCGATCACTTCTTTCCGTGGGTCGCCGTTCTGAACAATCAAGTAACATGCGTAGCGCGTAAGTTCGTAATCTTTGACGCGCCTTTTTGTGTCGCTGCCGATGTCAACCATTTTGCTGACCTCAGCAAAATGGTCTGCGGGGTCAAACCCGCTGTTTTTGCAAGCAAGCATGGCGCGGTCAACAACCTTCATGAAATTTCGCCATTGAATATACTCCAGCACAGCAGCAAGGCCGCGGGCAGACCAATATTCGCTCCCATCCGCGCGAGCTTCCTTAATGTCTTCGAAACGCTTATATTCCTTTGCCTTCAGGTCGCTCACTTTATCTTACATCCTTTCACATATCCCAAGAGCGTTTCACACTATTTTAACAGGCTGTTTCCGGCAGCCCCTCCCCGAGGGAGGTGCCCGAAGGGCGGGGGGAGTTTATGGTTTATAATGTAAGGGAAGGGTAACCCGATGCTTTGGCAGGAGGCGTTAAAGGGGAAAGTTACCTGATGAAGAAACTAAGCGATCGACACGACTCGTTTCTCGTCGGTCGCCTGCTTATGCGGAAATTTGGTGATGATAAGATGCGTAAGCAGAAACGTCGCTTGAAAAGCCGCAGAGGCAACAAGTACCCCACCAAGGTAATCCTTGTTGCCTCTGCTGTCTGTTGGATAGCAGCGCTGATATTCTGGCTCTGCTTCTAACTGGCGACGGTTAGTTCCAAAACCACGAGCCAGAGTCCCCTTCGCTCTAGCTCGTATTATATCATTACAACAAACGGGACGCCAAAGTAAAAACGGCGTCCCGTTCTGTTTTTAGAGAGAGAGGGCGGAATTTACCGCTTCATATTCACAACCTCTTCCAGTATACTGTCGCTCACCGAAACCACTCTCGTGTTGGCCTGGAAGCCGCGCTGGGAGATTATCAGCCTTGTGAACTCCTCCGTCAGGTCTACGTTGGACATTTCGAGGTTGCCGCCCATGATTGTGCCGCCGCCGTCCTCGCCGGCCGGGTTGATGTTGGCCAGGCCGGAGTTGATGGTCTCGCGGAACATCGTGTTGCCGATTTGGTCAAGACCCGCCGGGTTGGCGAACTGCGCCAGCGCCACCCTGTAAATGGGCTGGTTCTGGCCGTTGGTGTACTTGCCGACTATCGTGCCGTCCTGACCGACGTCAAAGTCGGAGAGAATCCCCATGGCGTAGCCGTCCTGGTAAAACCCCTTGGTGGTGCTCGCGCCGGAGAACTGCGTGACACCCTGCATAACATCCCGCCCGAAGGACTGGCCGCTGAAGTCCAGCAGTATTTCCTGATAGCTGGTCGCGTTCATACCGAAGTCAATTCCTATAGACACGGGGTCCATGGGACTGATTATCTTGCAACTGTCGTCAAAATAAAGTTGCCCCGAGGAAGGGGAGACGAATAGCTTCTCCTCTCCCGGTACGGAGGCCTCCCAGCGCCAGCGGTTCCCGGTCAGCTTTTTGAAGACTACCTCCAGCGTGTAGGGCTTGCCTTGGCAGTCGTAAATCGTTACTTTGGATGCGTGAAATCCTCCTTGGTTGATGCTACTGACCGTCGATAGAGAAGGGGTTCCCGTGGTTACTGGCAAGCTGGATGCACTGAATTCCAAACCTTTTCCACTGGTAGACACGTCGAGGACTAAATCGCGATCCCATTGCCAGCCGCCACCAGGGGAAGCAGGGGCGGTACTAGTCATACTAACCGTATCAAATGTACCGTCTGGTTTTAAGAAAACATCAAAATTCGTACGAGCTATCGTGGCAACGGGAGGAGTTGTTCCTGATGTTGATTGCGACCAAACCGTCAGCTTCATGGGAGATGATCCCATTTCTCTTTCGTCGAATTCCGCTATGAGTTTTACCTCACTAGCTCCGTTGCCTATTGTAAATGAATTGTACGACATGCTCTCGTGCAAATTGGTTGCCCACAGCGTGCTCCCATTATCATGATTAATTAGCTTAAGCGCCCCGGTATCGTTGCTGTATTCCACTCTGACATTAGTAGTACCAAGCGTAAAATTCGCAGGGGTAGAAAATACCGGGTAACCGTTATCGATCCCCGTCATGTTGAAATTGACTTCTACCGGCGAAGTTCCGTCTCCTGGATCGATTTCGATCGTGAAATAAT
>WRKN01000137.1 GCA_009778055.1 Synergistaceae bacterium | reverse complement strand
GCCAGCTGCCTGAAAATAGTCAAATAATTCATGATCTTATTTTGACTATAGTGTAGTAGAGGAAATGCGACATTTTCACTGTCCCATTTACCCCTTTTAACCATGACATTTTCTCTGGCTCTTGACACCTCTTGTTTTATTTTCGGCGGGATGTACAATTTAATTGATTAACTAGAGGAGACTGCGCATGAAAGGGAAAGTTGCGGCCGTTTGTATGGCTCCGGCTAAAGGGATGCAGAAAACCGACGTAGGGGAGGCCCTTCTGGTCGAAGACAAGGGTATGGAGGGCGACGCTCATTTTGGTTTTCAGCATCGCCAGGTCAGCTTGCTCGATGCCGGGGAAGCCGCTAAAATAAGGAAGAAAGTTCCAGGGCTGAAACCGGGTGATTTCGCGGAAAATTTTCTGGTGGAGGGGTTCGGTCTATCGAAGCTCAAGCTGGGGGATCGCTTTCTGATCGGAGGGGCGCTGCTGGAGGTAACCCAGATAGGTAAGGAATGTCACTCGCCTTGTACGATTTACGAAGCTGCCGGAGATTGTATAATGCCGCGCCTGGGTATATTTTGCCGGGTGGTTTGCGGTGGAGCCGTGCGCGTGGGCGACACGGTAGAACTTTTAGGTTAAGGAAGGTTGAAGGGTTATGAAGATTAGGACGACGTTGGCGGTTTTGTTTTTATTTGCTTCCGGCCTGGGATTTTCCACAGCAGCCGCGAATGAGAATCTGCGGCCGTCTTACTATTACGGTTCCGTGCCGTATGAGTACAGTTATTACGAGGAGTCGGAAGAACAGCGGTATCCCGAGTATATGCCGCGCGAGTTCAGCAGAAAGCAAATGCCTGAACCTCAGCAGCCGGTGTTTGCGCCTGCGCAGCCGGTGCCTGGACAGCGAGTGGAAGTCCCGGGGGGACTTGCTTTGCCGCCGGATTTTATACCTTACGAGCAAGCCAGAGCTAGTTATTCAGCTCAGGGCGGGGCGTCTCTTCCGCAGCCGCAGCAGCTCCTGAGCGCGCCGGTTGCCGCCCCTCCGGAAGTCATGGACGCGGATGGGTTTATACCGTACGAATACGCCAGGGAAAGATATTCTAGTTACTGATGAGAAACGAAAGAGAGCCGGGGAATAACCCCGGCTCTCTTCGATTTGGCTGCTAATTTGCGGGCGTTAGCTGAGCGGCCGTTTTGGGAGAAGGGGCGTAGCGGGTGCGCTCGGCCGACGCTTGAACGGCGTCGCAGTATCCCCAGGCCGATATCACCAGGTCGCGAATGGAAAGTTTACGGCGCTCGCGCAGCTCGTTCCACAAAAACGCCGGCAGGAACACCCAGACCCGGAACGCTCCTCCCGCCCCTCCGAAATCCGAAAGCACAAGGTACCCTGATTTACTGAACAACACCACCGGCAAAGCGCTCTGTGAGACCATACGCTGGAGGTCGTCCACCGAGAAGGAAAGAGCCTCCAGCTCGGACAGTTCCTTGCCACCCGGCAGCGGAGTCAGGGAAAACCAGACTTTCGGAGCGTGTCCATGCGGCGATGGCTCGTTTGAGTCGAAAAGATCCGACGCTGCCCTGAGCCAGGTCTTTACCCTGGCGATGGTCTCAAATTCACCTCGGAAAAGAGCAAAACGCACCGCCCAGTAAGTCATCCCCAAAACGTTGTCTTTATCTATAAACTGCAAGAAAGCCGGTTCGTTCTGAACCAAGACGTCGTCCTTGAAAGCCGAATGTTCCTTCAGCACTCCGCGCAATATCAAAACCGTAGGCAGGTGTTCTCCGGGAGGCTGCATCTGCGAAAACAGCGCATTGCGAATTTCCAGGATAACGTTGGACGGAATGGTGACGCGCGTGGTTTCGTCAAGCGTAAGCGACTGAGGCCCATTTTCGTACAAAAAGACCTCTTGAGGGTCGATTCCAGGCTTCCCCCAGATCCAGCGCTCATAATTGCGCATAAAACTGTGTCCCAGAAGATAACGGTTGTATGGCAGCAAAAGAACCGCCCTTGGCCCCGGGATGTCCGGAATACCTTTAGGAAGAGCCGCTTGAGGCAGCTCCGCCATGGAACCATTCGACATCAACTCGAAAATCAAACCGCTCTCCTCCCCCCTGGTAAACAAAAAAGCAAAAGCTATTTGGGTTTTAGTAACACTATCATATTTTTACGACTATCACAATATGGGAGGAAAGATGCCGCCCCTAAGAAGCGTCGAAAAAGAGCTTCTCGTCCTTTACCCGAACGTTGATTGATTCTCCGTCCGATATCTGCCCGCTTATCAGGCCGCGCGCAAGGGGGGTTTCGACGCCGCGCACTATATAGCGTTTCAAGGGACGCGCCCCATACACCGAATCATACCCCGCGTCGGCTATGAAGTTAACCGCGTCGTCCCCGAAGCTGAGCGTTATCCGGCGGTCGCCCAGCCGCGACGACAAGCCCTTCAAAAGCAACCTCACTATATTCCGTATCTCCTCCCTGCGCAGAGGTTTGAACAGCACTACGTCGTCGACTCTGTTCAAAAACTCCGGCCTGAACGACGATCTCAAATCATTCATGACTCGCTCACGCGCCGAGGCGCTTATATCCCCATTTGGAGAAATTCCCTCCAGGAGCGTTACCGCGCCGATGTTGCTGGTCATGATCAAAACCGTGTTTTTGAAATCCACTACGTGGCCCTGCCCGTCGGTTACTCGTCCGTCGTCCAGAATTTGAAGAAGGACGTTGAAGACGTCGGGGTGCGCTTTTTCTATCTCGTCGAAAAGGACGACGGAATAGGGCCTCCGCCTTACCGCTTCCGTAAGCTGCCCGCCCTCCTCGTACCCCACGTAGCCGGGCGGCGCTCCCACAAGGCGCGATACCGAGTGTTTTTCCATGTACTCGGACATGTCGACGCGCACCAGGTTGTCCTCGCTGTCGAAAAGGGCCTCGGCCAGCGCCTTGGCCAGTTCGGTCTTGCCCACGCCGGTGGGCCCCAGGAAAATGAACGAGCCTATCGGCCGCCTGGGGTCTTTGATCCCGCTGCGCGCGCGGAGCACGGCGTCGGCCACCAGGCTTACCGCCTCGTCCTGCCCCACCACGCGCCGGTGTAGCACTTCGTCGAGCTTCAGGAGCTTCTCACGCTCTCCCTCTACCAGGCGCGTAACCGGTATGCCCGTCCACCTGCTGATGATGTCGGCTATCTCGTTTTCGGTGACCTCCTCGCGCAGAAGGCTGTCGCCGCTCTGGGCCGCCGCTATGGCCTCTTCTTTCAGTTTAAGCTCCTGCTCCATCTGCCGCAGAGTGCCGTATTTCAACTCGGCCGCCTTGTTCAGGTCGTACTCCTGCTCGGCCTTTTCGATACGCGCCTTAGCTTCGTCCATCCGCGCGCGAAGGTCGCGTATGCCGGATATGGCCTCTTTTTCCGAATCGTACTGCGCGCGGAGGGAATCCGCCTCTTCTCTCGCCTCCTGCAGCTCCTTCCGCAAAACTTTCAAACGCTCCTGAGACGGGGCGTCCCCTTCCCGCTTCAACGCGGCCTCCTCTATTTCAAGCTGCATCACGCGCCGGCTCGCGGCGTCCAGTTCCGACGGCAGCGAGTCAATCTCCGTCCGTATCATTGCGCAGGCCTCGTCCACCAAGTCTATGGCCTTGTCCGGCAGGAACCTGTCGGTGATGTAGCGATTGGAAAGCGCCGCCGCCGCCACGAGGGCGTTGTCCCTTATCCTCACCCCATGATGCACCTGTAGTTTTTCCCTGATACCTCTCAATATGGAGATTGTGTCCTCCACGTCAGGCTGCTCCACGCGTACGGGCTGGAAGCGCCGCGCCAGGGCCGCGTCTTTTTCGACGTATTTCCGGTATTCGTCCACGGTGGTGGCGCCGATGCAGTGCAGCTCCCCGCGCGCCAGCATGGGCTTCAGCATGTTGCCGGCGTCCACCGCCCCCTCGGCGGCCCCGGCCCCCACTATCGTGTGAAGTTCGTCTATAAAAAGAATTATCCGCCCCTCGCTTTGCTTCACCTCGTTCAGAACGGCCTTCAATCTCTCCTCGAACTCGCCCCTGAACTTTGCCCCGGCAACAAGGGAACCCATGTCCAGGGCAAAGACAGTGCGGTCTTTGAGCCCCTCCGGCACGTCGCCCCTGACTATGCGCTGGGCCAGACCCTCCACTATGGCTGTCTTGCCGACGCCGGGGTCGCCTATCAGCACGGGGTTGTTTTTTGTCTTGCGGCTCAGTATCCTGATTGTGCGCCTGACCTCCTCGTCGCGTCCGATCACCGGATCGAGCCTGTTTTCCCGCGCCATGACGACGAGGTCGCGTCCGTATTTTTCCAGCGCTTCGTAAGTCGCCTCCGGGTCGGCGCTCTGCACCCGCTGAGAACCGCGCACCTCGGTAAGGGCTTTCAGGAAACGTTCCGACGTCAGGCCGAGCCTGTTCAGTATCTTCCCAAGGTTCGTGCCGGTTCCCTCGTCCAAAATGGCCAGGAAAATGTGTTCCACGGACACGTACTCGTCTTTCAGCCCGCGCGCTTTTTCCTCGGCTTTCACAAGAAGACCGTTCAGGCGCTGGGTGACATAGACCCTCCCGGCCTCCACGCCGCCGCCCGTTACTTTGGGCCTGCGCGATATCTCGTCCGTCACCAGTTGCAGCAGAACGTCGGGTTCCACGTCCATGCGGCGCGTTATGCGCGGGACAAGCCCGCCCTTGTCCATCAAGAGAGCCGCCAGAAGGTGTTCAGCGTCCACTTCCTGATTTTTGTACGACACGGCCAGCCCCTGCGCCTCGGATAAAGCCTCCTGACTCTTGCGCGTCAATTTATTGAAATCCATGACATGCCTCCATAATCAGTGATTTTTGACCAATGATGACCAATTATAAAAGATGGCTTGTCAAAAGTGTAATCCGCTTTTTCACAGACCTTTGTGTTTGTGCATCCTTCCATTGCGCTGCACTCGGTTGTTAGTACATGCCCGGCCTTTAATGATGCTATACTAATTAATGCGAAGCGAATTAGGGATTTCCCTTGGGGGGCGATGTGCTTGTACTTGTCCGTAGCGTTGCATTTGGCCGGAGGAGTCGGTCTTTTCCTCTACGGAATCAAATTGATGAGCGAGTCTTTGCAGTTCGTCGCCGGCGAACGTATGCGCCACCTCATAGGCACCTTAACCCGTACCCCTCTGCGGGGAGTTTTTGTAGGAATTCTCGTAACGACTCTCATCCAGAGCAGCAGCGCCACCACCATAATGACCGTCAGTTTCGTCAACGCGGCGCTGATGAATCTGAAGCAGGCAATCGGCATCATCATGGGGGCCAACATAGGAACCACCGTAACGGCTCAGATCATAGCTTTCAAAATCAAAGAACTCGCCCTTCCCGCCGTAGCTTTAGGCGTCGGTATGTCCATATTCGGCAAAACAAAAAAACAGCGCCACATAGGGGACGGCATTATAGGCTTCGCCCTGTTGTTCCTTGGTATGCAGACGATGGAGAACGCCACGGCGTTTTTCGCCAACTATCAGGAAGCGTTTTTGAACCTGGGGCGGCAGCCGCTGCAGTGCGTCCTTATCGGTATGCTCGTCACCATGGTCGTTCAGTCCAGCACGGCCACCATCGGCCTGACCATGGCCATGGCTTCGCAGGGCCTTCTGAACCTCGACGCTGCCGTTCCCATCATCATGGGGGACAACATCGGCACCACCATTACCGCCGTGCTGGCCACAATCGGAGCCAACCGCCACGCCAAACAGGCGGCGGCGGCCCACGTGTTTTTCAACGTTTTCGGCGTCCTGCTCTTCCTGCCCTTCCTTCCTTTTTACAAGGAACTCCTCGCGTTCACCTCGCCCGACATCCCCCGGCAGCTTGCCAACGCGCACACGGGTTTCAACATCATCAACACCATGGTATTTTTGCCGTTCGCGTCAGTTTACGCGCAGGTGATCCAGAAGATAATTCCCGCCCACGACACCGGCAAGACTGTTCCTTTATATCTGGACAAGAACCTGATCGAGGTTTCCCCCACAGCCGCGGTGACGGCGGTTAAAGACGAACTGCTGCACATGGGGGATATCGTGCTGAAAATGTCCGCCCTCGTGCGCAGCGGCTACAATGAAAACAACGTGGAGCGCCTGGCCGGCGAGTTTGCCGAGCTTGAAAGCTCCGTCAACGAGATAGCCCGGGGCATTGCGGACTATGCCTCGGAAATATGGCAAAAAGTGGTGTCAAGTGAGGTGTCCACCGTCTTGAGCTGTTATGTGAACGCAGCCGGCGACCTGGAGCGCGTGGGGGACCATTTCGAGAACCTGATAGTCCTGAGCAGTAAGAAGAATTTCTCTGAAAAAGCCGTGGCCGAGGTGTGCGATATGTACGACAACGTGGAAAAAGCCCTTGTCTACTCGCTGGATTCAATCAGGCGCGAGGATGTGAAAAAGGCGGGCGTCGTAATAGACGAGCTGGAAACGCAGATCGATGCGCAGGAAAAACAATTCCGCAGAAACCATATCGAAAGGCTGAACGCAGGCGAATGTAACCCGGAAAAGGGAATTATTTTCATAGACGTCCTCATCAATCTTGAGCGTATTGGCGACCACTGCCATAACATCGCCTACTTCACGCGCGATATAGTGGCCCTGTCAAGGCGGGGCAAGCCTTTCGCGGGTTAAGGGACGCGAAGCCGTGGTTGCCGTCACAAACGGCAAGCTGGACTTTGGCACATGGGAACAAATTTTTTACGGCTTTGAAATAAAAGGGCTAAAGCTAGAATAGCTAAAAGCAGCTTTGACAAGCATTTAAGGCCCAGATTAACATTCGTTTGATTGCAACCTGGTATCAGGCGGAGTTTTGAAAAGCGGGAGGGAACG
>WRKN01000136.1 GCA_009778055.1 Synergistaceae bacterium | reverse complement strand
ACAACGCTTGCCTCTATAAAGACCGGTTTATTGTTGTCAATAGCGATCTTTACGCCAATTGCATGGCGCTTTGGGGGAAGGGATACAATCACCGCCTTGATTTCGGGAAAATTAACTTTATCTATACCGTCCACCGCGGTAATTCCGTATCTTTCTTCCGATTCCGCCCTTCTGTCCTCTCTTAAATCAAACCCTATAATATTTTCCTTGGAGGCGCCCAAAGCCAAAAGACATCTGATGCGTCTTTTGCCCATCGAACCCAACCCCGTGACTAGAAATTTATTCATAACCCTTCTCTTTTCTCTTATAATTTGGTAAGCGTTCACACCAATGCTGTCAACGTGAGCAATTTGTGATAGTACCGCCATTTTGGGGTTGGAGCGCGGGAATCAAGTTGGCAATGATAGCATACGATTTCAAGCGGCTTTGGGTGCATTGTATCAAACAAGTGCGCGGCAACCTGAAGATCACTTGAAGCTATCTCAAACCCTTCCTTGACTAAGTCTGTCTCGCTCATACAACAAAACCCCCTCTCTTACGATCTTGCGTTCCATTGACGGCAAAACGCTTATATTCTCAAAACGGCTTGACAGAGTGGCAATAACGTCAATCGGTGATAGTTTTCTTAACTTTCCAAGATTTTCATGAATTTTTTGCACGATCGCTATTGGCCGGTCGGCATCATCCGGGATTACGACATAAAAATCGAGGTCGCTGTTCTTGTTCGGCTCTCCGTAAGCATAAGAGCCGAACAGGTATATTTTTTCGCAGTTCACAGTTTCTTTGATCACTTCAGTGATAGCCATGATTTCATCATATAGCTGCCCCTCTATCCGCTTTTGCATCCGACTCACTTCCCGTCTTGTGTTTATGCGCTTAATTATAACCCTACACGTCTGAAATAGCTGTCGTCGTTGAGCGCCATGTTTCTGAACGCCTCCGTCAGCGACACGAATTCGTGGAGTATCTCGTGCGAAAGCTCCAGGAATTTAACCAGCGAGTTCATATCTCCTGTTTTGTTGTATTCCACGGCCACGTCGTGAAACGCTTTATGCGTTTCGTATATGGCTTCGTATTCGGGTATATGCCGGTATTTTTCCCTGTTCTGATCGTACCATTTGCCGAACGCGCAGGTGTGATGGTTGGCCAGCGTCTTTACCGCGCCGCGTTCTTTGAGCAGGTTACGCATAAAATCGGCGTGGTTTTCAAGCCGTTTGGCGAGCGTGGTAATAATGAACCCGTTTTCTTCAATTTTTGAAATGCCTATTATATCGGTCATAACTTTATCGTTGGAACCCTCAAACCTCAGCAGGTATCTTTCCAGCTTGTCCAGTGTCCCTTTGTTCGTGTCCGCGTTTTTGAGCATGTTTTTATTGATTTTGTTAACCTCGTCGGTGCATTTTGTCGTCTGGCCCGACAGGCTGCCGACTTCCTCGGCGACAACCCCGAACCCCTTCCCGGCCGCGCCTGCCCGCGCCGCCTCAATTGCCGCGTTAAGCGAGAGCATCCTTGTTTTATACGATATCTCCTTTATATCCGATGAAGCTTTATCAATGTTGGTTATTTCTTTCTGGAAAGCCCTGAAATTTTCCAGCACTTCGGATATGCAGTCCTGGGTCGAGTGTACGATCATGGACGACTGCACCTGCATCAGGTTCATAATCGCGCTTTTCAAATCCGAGTCGCCTTTTGTAAGCAGCTCCTGCTTTTTGTTTTCAAATGTGTAGTCCGTATTCTCCATCTCTCATACCTCCAAATTAAGAAGAACGTTTTCAAGGCAGCATTTTAACGCAGCCGGATGTGACTGTCCACTGCCCGCTGTTATAATCGAGCGAAGGTTTGGTTTATTTTTTTATTTTTTTATATGACGGGGGAGGAAACGGCAATGCAGACGTTGTTCAGAGGCAAGCACTTTATAACCCTCAGGGAATGGACGCAGGACGAGGTTGAAACCCTTATGGCGGTTTCCGCGGAGCTGAAACGGGATTTCGCCGCGGGGAAAATCAACGACAGCCTGAAGAACCAGACGGTCTTTCTCATGTTCTTCGAGCAGTCCACGCGCACACGCAACTCGATGGAAGCCGGGATAACGCAGTTGGGCGGACACGCCCACTTCCTGGACACGAGCACCATGCAGGTCAGCCACGGGGAAACGGCGAAGGACACCGCCGTCATCCTGGGGCGCATGGGACATGCCATAGCCTGCCGCTACTGCAACTGGGGCTACGGCAACAACTACCTGAGAGAAATGGCGAATTGGTCGCCCGTGCCGGTCATGAACCTCCAGTGCGATTTGTACCACCCCATGCAGGCGATAGCGGATCTGATGACCATAAGGGAAAAATTCGGCTCCCTCAAAAGACTCAAGGTATCCATCATCTGGGCATACGCGGAGAGCCATAAAAAGCCTGTCTCCGTCCCGCTGTCGCAGGTTCTGTTTTTCCCGCGCTTCGGCATGGACGTGGTCCTTGCCCATCCCAAGGGATGGGAACTCCCCGATTGGGTCATAGCCGAGGCAGAGGCAAACGCCGAAAAATACGGAGGAAGCGTCACCGTCACCAACGACGAGGCTTACGCGTACAAAGACGCCCATATCGTCATCCCCAAAAACTGGGGCAACTGGGTCACAGACCAGACCGGCCTTGCCGCCGCGGGAGCTGTCAAGGTGGTGGACGAAAAACTGACGGCTCAAAGGTCATGGAAGTGCACCGAGGAGAAGATCGCCACGGGGGACAGGAACGCCGTCTACATGCACGCCCTTCCCGCCGACCGCGGGAACGAGGTCGAAGACTCCGTCATCGACGGCCCCCGCTCCATAGTCTACGACGAGGCGGAGAACCGCCTGCACACCGCGAAAGCCGTCATGCTCCTGACTATGGGAGGACGGGGGAAGTAGCGTTATGCGCGTCGAACTCACTGTAAACGGCGTCTTGCGCTCCGCGGACGTGGAGCCTATGACGAGGCTCATTGATATATTGCGGAAAAACCTGCGGCTGACCGGAACCAAAGAGGGGTGCGGCGAGGGCGAGTGCGGCGCGTGCTCAGTCGTCATGGACGGCAAACTCGTGAACTCATGCCTCGTGCCCGCCATACAGGCCGCGGGAAGCGATATAACCACCATCGAGGGCTTGGGGACTCCGGAAAACCCCGGCGAGCTTCAGGTAATATTCAACGAGGAAGGCGCGATACAATGCGGCTTCTGCACGCCGGGCATGATAGTCGCGGCTCACGATCTCCTGCAAAAAAACCCGGAGCCGGATACGGACACAATACGCCGGGAGCTGTCGGGAAATATATGCCGCTGCACGGGCTACGGGAAGATTTACAACGCCGTCGCCCGCGCCTCCAGGGCCGGTTACGGAAAAAATCAGGAAATTTTCGCCCGCAAAAACCTTTGCGAAAACAAAAAACCGGTTTTCAGCCCCGACGAGGAAGGCAGGTATTTTTCTCCTTCAACGCTGAAAGAGGCTTTGGAGATACTGAAACAGAACCCCGAAGCGCTGATACTGGCGGGGGCTACCGATATCATTCCCGACTTGCGCGGCGGGCGGGGGGGGGAACCGGAACGCGCCGTCAATGTCTTCGGCCTGCCCGAACTGCGCGGGATATACGAAGACGGCGAATATATCCGCATAGGCGGCTGCGTAACCAACGACGAGCTGGAGAACGACCCCCTTGTTAACGAGGCCCTTCCGGCTCTTTCCCACTGCGCTTCGCGCTGCGGGGGACCGGCCATACAAAACCGCGCCACGATAGGCGGAAACATCTGCACGGCAAGCGGGGCCGGAGACCTGCCGGTGGTACTGCTGGCGTTATCCGCGTACGTGCTGCTTGCCGACGCCGGGGGGGAAGAACTCATCCCGGTCGAGGACTTCGTGACCGGATACCGCCGTACCGCCCTGAAGCCGGGACAGATAGTCAGGGAAATTCTTGTCCCGAAGCCGGCCCCCGGATCGAGGCAGGCGTTCTTCAAACGCGGCTCCCGCAAGGCTCTGTCGCTCTCTCGGGTCTCGCTGGCCGCTTATCTGGAGCTTGAGGAAGGCAAAGCGGCCAAACTTTGCCTGGCCGCCGGCAGCATGTCGCCGGTTCCCATACGGCTGAAAAAAACCGAGGCCGCGCTGACAGGAAACACGTTCGACGCGGCTTTTATCGATAAAGCGTGTTTGCTGGCTTCGGAAGAAATCAGCCCGCGCAAACAGGCCGCCTACAGGAAAAACATCACCGGCAACCTGCTGCGCCGGTTCCTTGAAGAAATACGGACGAACCCGGCGTGACGTAGTCAATGAGGCAATGCAGGCAATAATTTTGGCGGCGGGGCGCTCGGCGCGTATGGGGGAGCAGAAACTTCTCATGCCGTTCAACGGAATGCCCATGCTGGATTTTGTGATAAAAACCGTTTTATCGTGCGGGTTTGACGGAACGTGCACGGTCGTGTCGCGCGAGACTCTGGATCGCCTTACGCCCGCCGAAGGCGCGGACTACATAGTAAACCCCGACCCTGACCGCGGGCAGGACAGCTCTTTTCGCCGCGGTCTGTCTATCCTGCCCGCCGGCTCCTCTTTCGCGGTGTTTCTGGCCGACAAGCCAATGGTTACGGCGGCGCAGATCATGAATCTGCGCCGCCGTTTCGAGTTTCTTTTACTCGCGGGCACACAAAAAAGCGCCCTCGTCCCACGAAAGAACGGCGCGCCCGGACACCCCGCGTTTTACTCGTACCTGTGGCGCGAGCGCTTCCTGCGCTCCGACGCCGGCTGCCGCTCCGCCCTGTTCCGCCGTGAACGCGAAGAAGACGTGGAATGGGCCGAGTTTGACGATTGCGGGCACGACAGCTTTTTTACGGATGTGGATACCCCGGAGGATTACCGGCGGCTGACCGGTCAATAGCGCAGGCTATTTCAGGTCTACATCTTTCCCTGTCGCTCTTTCCAGGGCGACGAGCGCGAGCTGCATGTCGTATTTGGCTCGGCGGTTTTCGAGCTGGGCCTCGGTGAACGAGAGCAGCGCGTCCGTGACCTCGAAGGGGTCGCCCGCGCCGGTTTCGTACCGCCCCACGGCTACCCTGCGGTTTTCCTCGGCGCTGGCTACGTTCAGTTCCGAAATTCGTATGCGTTCGCGCGACCTCGCGATGTCGGTGAGAATTTTACGAACCTCCAGCGCTATATCCTGCCTCAGCTTCTCCCGCGAGGCCTCCAGCGAAACCAGTTGTCCCTCGGCGGCAGCCACCCTTGCCCTTGTCGCTCCCCCGTCCACTATCGGGATGGTTATTCCGACGCCGACGTTCCACTCGGAGTCCAGGTCGAAAACGTCTCCCCCTCCGCCGCTGTACCCCCCGGAAACCGACACGCTGGGCGAGGAGGCGCGGGCCTCGTTTTTCAAGGTGGCCGTACCGGCCATAATTTTCAGCTCGGAAGCCCTGTAGTCGCTCCTGTTTTCCAGGGCCCCGGTTAGAATATCGGCCTCGTCGGCGGACAAATCCCGAACTTCGAGGTCTATGGGGGCTAGGTCAAACTCCTCGCCCGGCCTGTCGATTCCCATTGCGTTGAAAAGGGACACCTTCGACATTTCTACGCTGGACTCGGCCTCTATCAAGGCAAGCTGCGCCTTCCCCAGGTCTACTTCCGCCTTTGTGACGTTGTACCAGGGCCTTATACCCGCTTCATAAAAAGCCTCGGCCTGATCTAGGTATCTTTCAAAAGCCCGTACCGATTCAAGCCTGTGGCCTACAACTTCCATGTCCAGCAGAAGGGTCATGTACGCGGATTTTACGTTGGCGCGCACGTCTCTCAGGGTAGTAAGCCTGTCCTCTTCCGCAGCCGAAAGCGTGACGCGCTGCGCGTCAATCGCGTATTTGCCGCGGTTGGCGTCGAATACCCTGACGCTGGCCGTCGCCCCGGCGGAGTAACTCTCCCTTTCAAAGCCGCCGGAATTGGAGCGTGACGCCGAAACCCTGCCGGAAATTTCGGGCCGGTCAGACGCGGCGGTCTGCCCGAGCCGTCCTCGCTGGGCCGCTATCTGCCCGTCCGCCCCGGCCAGACCGGGATGGTACTCCTCGGCTATATCAAGGCAGTCGTCAAGGCTTATCACGGGTTTGGCCTCCGCAGGCGCGGTCAAAACCAGCGCTCCGTACAAAGCCA
Organism: Synergistaceae bacterium; assembly: GCA_009778055.1. Classification (GTDB taxonomy): domain Bacteria; phylum Synergistota; class Synergistia; order Synergistales; family Aminobacteriaceae; genus WRKN01. The sequence continues at coordinate 819 of WRKN01000136.1, read as the reverse complement.
CCAAAAAACCAACGGCCTTTTTCATTCTCCCCACCCCTATTCCTCCACCGCGAGCACCACGGAAGGGTCTTTGGCGTAAACGAAAAGCATGGCCTGTATGTCGGAAAGCGGCATTATTTCATCCTTTATTTTAATGCCGAGCGTGTTTATCATAAATTTGCGCCTCGCGGCAACCCTCTTGTATGTGTCAGGCGTGAGCTTTGCTATTTCGGCGCGCAGCGCGGCGTCGGCGATGGCTATCCCGTCCTCTACGTGGGCGCACAGTTTGGGGTCCGGGTATGCCGCCGTGTAGTCGCACTGTATGAGCATACCCGAATGAAGCACCGTTTCCGAATCTTTATAGAACGGGCTGTTGCTCCATTCGTCGGTGTGTATAAAATGTCCGGGGTTAAGCGTTACGCCGTATTTCTCATAGCTCCCCAAAGGCTCCATCGCCGCGTCGTATACGTCTTTGCAGACAGCCCCTATCCCGACGGCTTCGTACCATTTTACGATGGACATGAAATACGGCTTGAACAGGTATTCCATGCAGCCCCTGTATTCCTCCGGCAACTGCCCCTCGTTTTCGGCGTACATGATTGACCTGTGGCAGAGCGCGCGCCTGTAAGCGCAGCCAATCGAAATATTTTCGCCCAGCGCGAGCTTTTTTTGATGCGTGGGGCTGGCTATACCGTACCCGACGTTCGGCATTCCGAAGTTCACGTTAGGGTGCGCGCCGAGGGGTTCCCCGTCCAGCAGCAGGAACCGCGACGCCTCGATTTCGCTCATCCCCTCGGACAAATTTTTTATTACGTTGTAAACGCCCTTCGACGCCTTTAC
>WRKN01000135.1 GCA_009778055.1 Synergistaceae bacterium | reverse complement strand
TTGTACTTTTAGGAATTTTACCAATCAACTTGGACTCAAGGATTGTATTGTTTTTCGTGTCTGGGTTATAGACGACCTGCCGCTCGTGAACGTAGATGTCACCGTTCTTCTGGGTCTGTCGGACTATAACTGTTTTGACCTCGCCTGACCGTTTCCTAGGCATACTATGCCTCCTTTGTATTGTGTGCGTATATATTATACCACGCACATGATACAAAGGTAACAAAAAGTACCGAAATATCAGGGCTTTTTGTAAGAAAACTTTAGGCTTTATACGATCTCAGGCGTTTTGTGTGCCTATTATCAGACTTTTAGGTTCCTAAAGACATAAACTCCAGCCGGTCGTCAAACATGCTGACAAGAACGCTGCCTTTTAATGTAGTAATCTCTGTGAATTAGGAATCTGCAGAGCAGGCGCGGCGTGGATGCCGGTGTGTTTTTTTCGGCAGCCCGTTCAATCGGGAAAGAGGAACTCCGGCGGTTCCCTGTAAGCATTGGACAACGGCCTATGATATTATTATTTTGGAGCAAAACATTTGCCCCAAAAATCCAAAATTTAAGGAAGGAAGGAAGAGAATGAGTATGAAAAAAAGAAAGGCTTTAACATTGTTTATTGCGGCGGCAATGGCGTTTATGCTGTTGGCGTGCTGCTGCATATCCGAAAGCGCCGCGGCGGATGGAAGAGTCTATAGGATGCGCATGGGCGCTATCTCTTCACCGCCCACTCCCGAGGCCGTTTTCATTGAAGAACTGGTGGATTTTATACATGAAGCCACCGGCGGACGTATAGTTGCCGAGGCCTATCACAGCGGAACAATAGGCAATAACACGCAGATGATCAGCGGCTTGCAGGACGGCAGCGTTCACGCGGTAGCCATCCCTATCAATCAATATGAGTCCTACGTGCCGGAGCTTGGCGTACTGGGCCTGCCCATGTTCTTCAGGGATGCCGAGCAGGCGTATCAGCTCTGTAAGACGCCCGGCAACGGGTTCCACGAAATGCTCGAAGAAGCTATGCAGGCAAGAGGTTTTATGATTGGCACATGGGGAATCAGCGCGGGTTCCACCCTGATTTCCACCAGGCCGGTTGCTCAATTTGAGGATTTCAACGGGCTGAAGGTATGGTGCCTGCCGAATGCCCGCATTGTCGACACGATGAATGCCCTGGGGGCCGTGCCGGTCAACTTCAGCACCGGCGACCTGGCTTTAGCCGTCCAGCAGAGGACAGTGGACGCTGCTTACACCGGAGTTCAGCTTCTGGCTCCCCAGATGCTGCATGAAACGGCGAAGCATCTTTTTGTGCTGAGCACTCCCATGAACTTCAACGTGCAGGCTCTGGTGCTCAGCAAGGTTTTCATGGAATCGCTGCCCGAAGATTTGAGAGAGACGCTGCAGGAAGCGCTTTTACGCGCCGGCACGGACATTCATTATCCACTGGCCATACAGGCGATTGAAGATTCCATGAATGTGCTGAAGAACGCGGACGGTATGACGGTTGTTTATTCCGATGAGGTCTTTACCGAAAGAGCCAGGGAAGCGTTCGCCCCTATCGCGGAGATTTTCATTACCGCTGTCCCAAGCGCGCTGCCGCTTTATGAACGCGCCGTCGAGTTGATCGCGGCCGAAGGACCGTAACAGGGGCAATAAATCAACTGCCGGCACGGCGCGGAGAAGGGCGCTTACACTCTCCGCGCCGTGTCGTATTCCGAAACCGTCAATTAAAAAGGAGCGGCCAAAATGATTGTAAAAGGGTTCCGGAGCGTGCTCAGGGGCATGCATTGGATTGCCGCGTTTTTGTATCTGACAGCTACGGCAGCCGCGTTCGTAAACGTGATCACCCGGTACTTTTTCAGATTTGTAATTTTCGGCAGCGAGGAATTTTGCTCTTTTCTGGTGATTATAATGGCGTACCTGATGTTCCCCATTATAGAAGCGGAGGATCGCCATCTTAGAATCGATATTTTTGAGAACGCTGTCAAAAACCATACTATCAAGGAAATCGTCCGCGTGTTCCGCGGAATTGTTACGGCTGGGGTCTGCGGGACCATAGCTTTCTACGGATTGCGCACAGCCTCTGTCGCGCGCCGTTTCGGAGCCGCGAGCACCTCGCTGCAGATACCAATGTACATTCTGTTTGGGATTACGACGGCTTCTTTTGTATTTATGGTTTTAGGGTGGATTTGCAGCCTGTTTTTCAACAAAAGGAGGCCGCTGTAAATGTTTGTAAACGTTGCGCTTCCCGTTATCGTGATTTTAGGAATCCTGCTGACGTTCAGCTTTCCGATCTACATCTCCTTGCTTACCGCCACGCTGTACCTTCAGATATTTGTCAATGAAATGCCGCTGCAAAGCGTTTTTACAGGAATGTTCGAAGCGCTCAACCGAAACAGCCTGCTGGCGGTTCCCTTTTTTGTAGTGGCGGGCAATCTGCTGGCAACCAGCTCACTCGGCAGCCGGCTGGTTAATTTTTGCAGCGTTTTGCTCAAGAGGACGCCCGGCGGACTGGCGTTGTCCTGCATAGGGTCCAACGCCATATTCGGCGCGATTTCCGGTTCAGCAGCAGCCGCCACGGCGACATTTGGAAAAATACTCTGGACTCCCCTGCGGGAGGTCTACGGCGACCAGGAAGCCGCCGGCCTCATCACCTCCTCCAGCTCGCTGAGCAACATCATTCCTCCCAGCATGTCAATGATTGTGTTTGCCATCGTGACAGAAACTTCGCTGGCTAGGTTGTTTATGGCAGGTTTTTTGCCGGGAGTGCTCTGTGTCGCTATCCTGGCCGTCTATCTGCGCGCAAAATACCGAAAGGACGTGGTGAACGCCGCATGGGCGCCAGGAGAGCGTTCCGCCGCCGTGATACAGGCCATTCCAGCGCTGCTGCTCCCCATCATTATTTTGGGCGGAATTTACGGCGGCTTATGCTCCCCCACCGAGGCGGGCGCAATATCCGCGGTGTACGCCACAGTCGTCTCTCTTTTCATTATCCGCGACATCAACCTGCGCCAGTTCGCTCAAGTTTTTCTCAGTTCGGCAAAGACGATAGGGCAGGTCTTTATTTTGATTGCCGCCAGCACCGCTTTCTCCCAGGCGCTGACCGTTACGCAGGCGCCGCGCGCTCTCATGGCGCTCATGAGAGGACTGTCCCCCGGCATGTTTTTGCTGATTCTAAACATCATCCTTCTGATCATGGGGCTCTTCTTCGATCCGGGCGCCGCAAACCTCATTATCGCGCCGCTGCTGGTCCCCATAGGCATCGCGCTTGGACTTGATAGGGTTCACCTTGGTATTGTCTTCGCGTTAAACATTTCCATCGGTATGTTTACGCCGCCTTTCGGCCTGAGCCTGTTTGTGTCGCAGAGTATACTGGAGCGCCCGATGGCGCTGATCGCCAAGGGATGCCTCCCCTATTTTTTCTGCTATATCATCGCGCTGATCATAGTTACCTATGTTCCGCAGCTCAGTTTGATTCTGCCGAGGCTGCTCATTTAGGAAGCGGCTACCAGTAAGCCAGCGTTTCGTCTCCGGGATAGCGCAGCGTGTATTCCACGGAGATTTTCCCGGTCTCGCCGGGTTTGAGCAGCAGTTTCCAGGTCAGCCTGTTTTCGTCGTCCCTAAGCGCGGGCGCGGGGTCGAGCTTTATGTCCTCAATCCTTATTCTGTCGTCGGCCGGCAGCGGAAGGCGGTCCCGGACCTCTATCTCCCGCCCCGCGTCCATGTTGTTCGTGACCTCAATTGTGTACCCGTCCTGCAGAGTTCCTCTCCCCAGCCATGTGGTGCCGGCTCTTCCGACCGCGCGTTTTTTCTCCGCCGTGACGCGCTGCGCCATCCCGAACGGGAGGGTACCCTGAAGCCCGATTGCCGGTATGTTTGTCCTGCCGGATGCAACCCCGTCAACGTACAGCTCAGCCGCGCCGGGCAAAAGCGCCTCCGGTACCGAGTCCAGGCTTGCGACTACCCAGGCTTCCCTGTTTCGCTCGGGTATGGATATCAAAAGCGGAGTGCTGAGGAACTCAAATTGGCCCAGCAATACATCCGAGAGAGTTCCGTCGCCCTTGAGCCGCCCTTCGCCTTTCACGGATACGCTCGCAAGCGTGGAGAACACTTCGGGTTCCGGCGGCGGCGCCATAACCGCCTCCATCATAGGCGCCGCCATATCATCCATCATCATGGAGGATTGCCCCCTCGCCGCGGTCGGCATGGGCCGCATCCTCTCGGCCAGCCTCACTACTAAAGGCGGCAGGTCCGGCGGGTCTATGGAAAAAGACGGGTTGCGGGTGTGAAAGTTGAATTCGCCCTCCACGTCGAACCCGGTTCGCTGCCTGACGCTCGCGAACATAACGGCGTTGACCAGGCCGGTTTCTCCGTTCAGGTTGATGTCGTAGCGCGTGTTCCACCTGGCGTCGCCTGTGTAGGCCTCGAACAAAACAGGCTCCGTCCCGGACGCGCTGCCTTCAACCCGCACAACCCGCGACCTGTCCGGACTCTTTCTCTCAAGCTCGGCGCGCGCGATAGTCAGCTTTTCTTCGGCTTCCTGCAAATCCTTATTTGCCTTTTCCATTTCAATTACAAGGTCCACAAGCTCCAGTTCGTATTGGAGCCGCTTATCCGACGCGGCGTCCACCGCGCTGTGGATGTAATCGGTAAGCTCTCCTTCTCCCACGTCATGCGAAATAGTCCTTTGAAGCATGGCCAGGGCCTGGTTTACCGCGTTTACGCGCGCCTCGCGCAGCCTGGCCTCCCGCCTTTTCTCCGCGACAATTTTCTCAAGAGGCGCCAGTTCCGGAAATGGCTCCGGTCTCATCTGTACCGCTTCCGCGCGCATGGAAGCCGAGCCGCGTATAAGCGGGCGAACCGTCTCAGGGGCGAAAGGGCCGGGCAGCGTGAACTCAAAGTCCCCTTCTTTGTCGGGCCTTAACTGAAAGACGAACCTTGCGCCGGACGGATAAAAATCGACGCCGACGACCTCCGGCACGGCGGCTTCTCCGCCGGCGCATATAAATAAAAGACATAAAAGGCACAAAGAAACAAAATTTCTCCTGTACATGAAAAAACCTCCCCGTGATCTTTTACACACCGCTTATGTTTTTGAACTCCGATGCCTTCTCCAGGAAAATGTCCGTCAGCATGGGATCGAAGTGCGCCGCGCCGCCTTTTTCCATGATTTGCACGGCCGCGTCATGAGAGAACGCTTTTTTGTATGACCGCTGGGACGTGAGCGCGTCGTAGACGTCGGCTATCGCCATTAGTCTTCCCTGAAGCGGAATATTTTCGCCGGCGAGGCTCAAGGGATATCCGGATCCGTCCCATTTTTCGTGATGCGCCGCCGCGAAAATTTTGGCGTGTTCAAAAAAATCGTTATCCTCATCGTCCTGATTGAATTTTTGGATTTTCTCAATGACAGCCACACCAAACGGAACGTGCTTTTTCATCTCTTCGAACTCTTCGAGATCAAGCTTGCCGGGTTTCATGAGAATGCTGTCTTTGACAGCTATTTTCCCCACATCATGAAGCTGGGACGAATCCAGCAGCAGTTTCATATCCCATGCCCCAACAAGTTCCCAGTATATGCCGCGCTCAATCAGCGACGTCATCAAAATTTTCAGGTATAGCTGAGTGCGTTCTATATGGCTGCCGGTAAAACCATCCCTGCACTCGATCAGGCCGGCCACGGTTTTCATTATGGAGTCCTGAAGTCTGAGCGCCTTTTGGGTCTTAGCCTCGACCATTTGCTGAAGGTTGTTGTTGTATTCCTGAAGCCTGTGGTTTTGCGACTCCAGAAGCAGGTGAAGCTCAACGCGCTTTTTGAGCAGCGGTGGTGAAAACGGCTTCGATATGTAGTCGACGGCGCCAAGTTCAAGCCCTTTGAGTTCGTGCTCGCCGTCAGCGTGAGAAGTAAGGAATATGACGGGGATGTCTCTGGTATGGGGCTGTGTTTTCAATATCCGGATGGCTTCGTAACCATCCATTTCCGGCATCTCTATATCCAGCAAAATCATATCCACGCCGCTGCGTTCCAGCATGGAGATTCCCATTTTGGCCGATCTGCACAGGCGAACGTCGTACTGCTCTCCCATAATCTCGTTTATCTTTGTGAGGTTCACGTCGTCGTCTATCGCCATGATTATTTTTTTGCCGCACACTGGAACAACACCTCCTTGTATATAAATAAATTATACTCTTATGGTCAATCAGTGTGTTAATATTTTAAAAGGGGTGAAAAGAGTATGAAAGTCGCGTTGTTGACCAACGGCCCCGGAGAGCTGTGGGGATGGGTTCGCCCGGTTATAGCGGAGCTGAGAAACAGGGAGCATTCGGTGTCGCTGTGGCTGCTTCCGTGCCAGTTCGCGTCCGGTCACGAGCGCGCCGTGGCGTCCGGCCTCGGGGCGGACAAGCTGGAAGGCCCCTGCAGCGGCGCGTGGACGTGGCGCGCCCTTGCCCAAGAGAAGACGGACTGCGTTCTGCAGCTTGGCGGAGACCTCCTTTTCGGGCGCCGCCTCGCCGAGCGCGCCGGAGCGCCTCTCTTATGCTATGCCTACGATTTCAAAAAAGGGATGGAACACGCGCGGGTCTTCACGGCCTGCCACAGCATGGCAAAGAGCATCAACGCTAAACTGAAAACCCCTGTCCAAGTCATAGGCGACCTTGTAAAGGACTCCCTGTTGCTGGAAAGAGGCAAAGAAACGGCTGCGGCCGGCTCTCAGGAGAGAAGCGGCCCGCCTCACGTACTGCTATTTCCAGGCAGCCGCCAGGCCATAAGGAAGTTGGCCCTCAAATGGTTTGTCGAGGTCACGGGGCGCGCGAAAACCCTCGTACCCGACGTTCGGTTCACAACGCTGTTTGCGCCTTTCGTCACGGAAAAAGAGTTTCCCATCTGGGAAAACGCCGGGCTCAACCCCATAAGAAGCTGCGCCGCCACGGCCATGAAGCTTGCCGACTATGCCCTGACTCAGCCTGGAACCAACACCCTGGAGATGATGCACTGCGGCCTCCCGGCTC